>CAMAML010000098.1 GCA_945836835.1 uncultured cyanobacterium
ATGCCATTATGGTCACATTATACGTCTCACAACTGCTACCACAGTTTCCGCAAAGCTATTATTCTCTTCATGAGGTGTTTTATGAATATCAAAAAAGATTTTGGACAAAGAATTAAAGAGATCAGGAGCAAAAAGGGTATTACCCAATACAAACTTGCGGAAATGACAGGTATTGATCCGAAACATATGAGTCATATCGAAACGGGGCGGAGTTTTCCAAAGGCGGATTTGATTGAGAAGTTTGCAACCGCTCTGGATATAGATTATACAGTGTTGTTCAACACCGAACACCTGCGGGACAGAAAATTTTTGACGGACAAAATTAACGCCATATTAGGTGAAGTTTCAGACAAAGACTTACGAACTATCTACAAGCTGATTACAAGTTATGTTAACTAAATACCCGCTCTTAAAAACACGCCCCCAAAACCCTAGAATATTTTTATGGTATTTCTTCCCGAGGTTTTTGCCTGATAGAGTGCTTTATCCGTGTTCATAATAAACTCTTCCGCCGTCAGGCTCTCGTTATATTCGCTCACACCGATACTTACCGTAACGGAAATGGACTTAACCGCCCCGTCGGAGTTAACCTTCGTTATATCAATAACTTTCCGCTTAACCGCGTCTCGCAAGCGTTCTGCGACCATGCACGCCTCGGCTTTTGAAGTGTCGGGGAGCAGAAACACAAACTCTTCCCCGCCGTAGCGTCCCGCTATATCATATTCCCGAAGTTCACCCCGCATAACTTTTGCAACCTCCCTCAACACCAAATCACCGCAGGCATGCCCGTAGGTATCGTTAACCTTCTTGAAAAAGTCGATATCCGTCATTATTGCACAGAGCGGAGAGTTTTTGCGTTTTGCAACCGATGTTTCCTGCCTCAGGCGGGTGTCAAGCTGATGACGGTTGTATAAGCACGTAAGGGCGTCTAAGGTTGCATATTTTAGGATTTCAAAGAAAACGTTTGCCCTTGCAACCGTTGTTGCAACTTGGGTTGCAAGCTGTTCCAGATAGTAAATTTCGGTTGCGGTTACGGGTTTGTTCGTGCTTTTTGTCACAATATACCCGATGGTTTTGCTTTCGGAAATCAGGGGAACATAAGAAATTTTACCGTTTTGAGAAATTAGGGTTTCTTTTGGTAAATTACCCGACGCCATCGTTTCCGCAATTTCTTTGTCCAAGCACGAAGAAGGCCATACCAGCTCATTTTTACCGTTATTTTCGAGGAAAATATAGACCAAATGATTATCTATAAAAGTATCAAGAATTTCCCCGATAATAGGGATGATAAACTCGTAATCGTATTGGGTTTCGACGATTTTGGCAATCCCCGTCATAGCATGGTGAAACGAAAAATCTTTTTTGACTTTTTCGACAAGCAGAATATTTTCAATCTTTAGCTCAATGACCGGTAAAATTGTTTTAAACAGGTCTAAAAGACTCTTGTCCGAAGAATAAACCTCCAAAACGGCTGAAAAATTTCCACCCGTAAAAAGCGAAAAAATGGTCTTAACGGGGTTTGAAACGGGTTTGCCGTCCGCAAGTGTTTGCGGGGCATCAAACCCTTCCGACAAACTTTCGATATAAGAGTTTGAGTCGTCAAATCTTTCCAGAGCCTGCCCGAAAACTTTCAGGTTGACATTTATCCTAAAAGTTTCCTGCAAAAAATTTTGTACGTCCGAAAAACTTCTAAACGGTTTTAAGGAAGTACAAAATTTTTGAAAATCGAATTTTATCGGGCTGTCCGCCAAAAGTTTAGACCTCAATTTTTTGCATTAATTCATCGGAAATATCAAAGTTTGCGTAGACGTTTTGGACATCGTCGTGTTCTTCGAGTTTGTCAAGTAATCTCAATATACTTTGGGCGGTTTTTTCGTCCGTAACCTCAATCGTATTTTGAGGTATCCGTGTCAACTCCGCCGTTTCGCTCTTCAAGCCGACGCTTTCCAAACCTTCTACAACTTTTTGGAAGTTTTCAACACTTGTTATAACCTTGTATTGACCTTCTTCTTCGATAACGTCTTCAGCGTCAAAGTTGATTGCCTCTTCAAAAAGTTTTTCATAATCGACATCTTCCGAGAAAGTCAAAACCCCTTTAGGGTCGAACATCCAGCCAACACATCCCGTTGCACCGAGGCTTCCGTTGAATTTGGTAAAGAAACTGCGAATATCGCCTGCGGTTCTGTTTCTGTTGTCGGTCATAGCCTCAACAACAACCGCAACACCGCCTGCAGCATAACCTTCATACGTCAATTCTTCGTAGTTGTCGGCAGAGCCTGCACCCGCCCCCTTTTCTATTGCACGTTTGATGTTGTCATTCGGCAAACCTGCGGCTTTTGCTTTTTCTATTGCGGTTCTCAAGCGAAAATTCCCCGCAGGATCCGCCCCGCCTAATCTTGCGGATACTATCAATTCTCTTGAATATTTTTGGAATACAACCGCTCTTTGGGAGTCGACTTTTGCTTTTTTATGTTTAATTGTTGACCATTTCGAGTGTCCTGACATATTTTTACCTCTTTGCTTTTAAATTAACCGTGTCTTAGATAATATCAGAAACAAACTTTACTTGCAAACGGTGGGGAATTATTTCTTGGTGATTTTGGAAAGCTGAATAAACTTTTTGGCGTCGTTAATCGGGATTGCAAAGCCTATCCCGATATTTGAAATATTGTTATCGGGGTTGTAAATCGACTGATTAATCCCGATAACCTCGCCAGACGAGTTCAATAAAGGTCCTCCCGAACAACCCGGGTTTATCGCCGCATCCGTCTGAATTTTGCCTTTTGCATAATCTATTCTCGAAATTATTCCCTGAGTCAAAGTTCCGTTGAACCCGAACGGATTACCTATCGCAAGCACTTTTTGCCCGACTTTAAGGCTCTCCGAGTCCCCGAACTTGATTGTTTGCAGCGGACGTTTTGGGGAAATCTTTAAAAGAGCCAAATCTCTGAATTTGCCCATGGTTGAAACGACTTGTGCCTTGTAAGTTTGCCCGTTAAACGTCGTAACCTCTATAGATTGGTAACCGTCGATTACGTGAGAACCCGTCAGGATAAGCCCGTCCGAGCTGACGATACACCCCGTTCCCGAGGATACTCCGTCGATAAGCTCCGCCTCAATCGCCACTATTGCGGGATTTATCCGCTCGTAAACCGTTATGTTAATCTCTTCGTCGGGTATCAACTGCCCCGCAAAGGTAAATTCGCCCATAATACAGTTAAAGCCCAAAACCGCAATTACAATTACCGCTGAAAATCTTTTGAACATCGTTGCCTCCCTCATTCCATTATTTATTTTTTTCTTGTTATTTCACCCTACCAAAGAAAATTTTTCTCGGCAGTTCTTGAAATTATTAAAATTTTAATGTATAATCACAAGCAAGAGAAACTACTTAATTTCCGTACCCGTTACGGAACAATCAAAAAGGAGAAAAAATGAGCAGAATTGATTTGTTTAAAGAAGATTTGGCGGCAAAGAAAGCCGTAAAAATTATTGCGGGCATTGATAATTTCGACATCGAAAACGTAAAGAAAGTTGTTAAATCGGCAGAAGTAGCAGGCGCAAGCGCTATCGACATTTGTGCTGATGAAACAATCGTTTCCGAAATCAGAAATATGACGGATATGCCGATGTTCGTTTCTTCAATCGTTCCTTCCGAATTGGTTCGTGCGGTTGAACTCGGTGCTGACGCAATCGAATTGGGCAACTTTGACGTACTTTACAAGAAAGGTGTTTCCTTCTCTAAATCCGACGTTTTGAGATTGGTTGACCAAACTTTGGAAATGCTTGGCGAAAACAGAGTATTCTTCTCTGTTACAATTCCGGGAGAAATTTCTATCGCCGATCAAATCGAATTGGCAAGAGAATTGAGCGAACGCAATATCGACTTAATCCAAACCGAAGGTCATTTCTCGGCGGACAAACAGGCTGACGGCGTCAGAGGTTTAATGGAAAGAGCAGAATTGACGCTTTCAAACACTGTAGAATTGGCAAGAAACGTTGAAATTCCGATTATGACGGCAACTGGTATCAACCCTACAACCGCTCCGTTTGCTTTTGCGGCAGGTGCAAGCGCTATCGGTTGCGGATCTTGCATCAACAAGATGAACTCTGAACTTTCAATGATTGCAACGGCTAAACAGCTTGTTGAAATCGCTGCAAGAAACGCCGAAAAAATCGCTGAATTGGTTTAGTTCATAAAATTTTATTAACAAAAAAAGAGTTGCCGATTGGTAACTCTTTTTTTAAAGCGATTTTTCAAATCCCCGCAATAGGTAAATTGGTAAATAGGTAATTTTTAATCACCTAGGCACAAGGCAAGGTAGGCGCTGCTGTCGCGGTCGCCGACGCTCCAGCTCGTGCTCGAGGAGTTGAAGGACCGTCCGTAGCTGATGCTATCGCCCTCCCTCGACCAGTAGGCGCCACTAAAGGGGGTAGAAAGCGGTGAAGAGTAGCCTTCGGGTAGGGTTTTGTTGTGCCATCCCCAAGTGAGACAAGAAGAGCTGAAGCATACATTCTCATTTGCTTCAACCGGTACACCGTATTGCATTGTGGCTATTTGGGCTAAGGTTGCCATGCTCGGTAAGTGTAAACCTAAGTCGTGACATGCTTTTACTGCTCCGCCCCAGTAATCATCATTCAGTGATAAACAATTTTTTATGCCAAGTTCGTTTTGGTATTTGTCACAGTCGGCTTGCGTTAGGGCAGTGTAACTCGTTCCGAGGTCGACCATGCCAAGCAGTGAGTTCATAGTGCGGACGTCGGTGCCGAGTTTGTTAGGTCCTTTTTTACCGTTTATGTCAAAAACCATACTGACACATCCTGCTGTTGCATTTGTTTCGGGTTTGCCGTCAACTGTAGACCATTGATACTGTTTTACCTCGTCCAATGCTTGACATTCTTTCCCGTAGGTTAAGATAATTGGCGTTCCGTCACCCGTCACAATCCCGACCGTGTCCATATCGCCCGAATTAAACTGCAACGCCTCAAGTTTTTTACCCGTTTTTAAGTCGGCAACCGTGTACGTTTTTGAGCCGTTAGCATTTGAAAAACTCGTTCCGCCCCAGCATTCGCCAAGGTTGTTGCTGTTACAGATTTTTGCTATGCTCAAGTGCTTTTTAAGCTCGTTTACAAAGTCCATGGTCGTATTATACCGCCCGATTTTACCTAACGCATTCATCTTGTCGGTTGCTTTGGTAAACTTGTACTTGACTGTACGAACTTGTTCTTTCCTGACTTTTTCTTGAACATTCGTGACAAGCGTCGGCATTGTCACCGCCGCCACCACACCGATTACGCCTAACGTAATGAGAACCTCTGCTAACGTGAAAGCATTTAGCTTTTTGATTTTTCTGTTCATTGATGAACCTCCTTCTTTTTTTGCTTTGTGTACTTTTTCTTTTTTTGTCATGATTTCATCTCCTTTTCTACTTGTGAAATTATTCAACTGTCTACCCCTCTCCGTCGGGAGAGGATACCATTTCTTAATAAACGAAGTGAATTTAGAAATGGTTGGTGAGGGTTAAACGGTTTATTCAGCCACCCCGTGACGTCCTGCGGAAAACCTGTCACGCTACCCCTCTCACAACGGGCACTGCTGTCCGAGATAAATTAAGCAAAAAAAGAGCATAGCGTGCAATAATCTT
>CAMAML010000099.1 GCA_945836835.1 uncultured cyanobacterium
ATTCAGTTGAAAAACCAAAAAGACGAGTTGATTTTCAACAACATCGAAAATGCTGCCAAAAGAGTTATGGTTGAGCAGGGGTTGGACACAATTCTTATCGACAAAGCAATTTTCGTCGGCGGGGTTGATGTTACTGACAAGGTTATTTCAAAGCTAAAAAGCGGAAACTAGCATATGAGAATTGTTGACATTATCGAAAAGAAGAAATTAGCTAAAGAGCTGTCTCGTGAAGATATAAATTATTTTATCTCTTCGCTCGTGGACGGTTCCATGCCTGATTATCAAGCGACGGCGTGGCTTATGGCGGTTTGGTTTAACGGAATGAGTGACGACGAAACAGCAATTTTAACCGAGGCTATGATTAACTCGGGCGAAAAAATCGAGTTTGGCGAGTTGACCGACAAGGTTGTCGATAAACACTCGACGGGCGGTGTCGGCGATAAGGTTACGATAACTCTTATTCCGTTACTTGCGGCGGCGGGTGTCCCTATTGCAAAACTTTCGGGAAAAGGTTTGGGGCATACGGGCGGAACGATTGACAAACTTGAATCAATCCCGAATTTTTCCTGCGAATTATCCGTTGATGATTTGATTAAACAAGTTAACAAAATCGGGGTTGCAATCGGACAGCAGACGGGGCATTTAACCCCTGCGGACGGGATTTTGTATTCCCTGCGGGACGTTACCTCGACAGTGGATTCGATGCCGTTAATAGCTTCTTCGGTTGTGTCAAAGAAACTTGCGGCGGGGTCGGGAAACATTATCCTCGACGTAAAATACGGCTCGGGGGCATTTATGAAAACGCCTGAAGATGCCGTAAAACTTGCAAAATTAATGGTTAACACAGGTAAAAAACTTAACAAGTCGATTATTGCGGTCGTAACCTCAATGGAAGAGCCGCTAGGAAGAGCGGTTGGTAATTCCGTTGAGATAATTGAGGCAATAGAGTTCTTAAAAGGAAATGCGGAAGGCTCTGATATTGCCGAATTGACCTATGATTTTGCCCAAATTGCACTTTTGCAGGTCGGGATTTGTCGCGATAAACAAGAGGCTCGAAAACTCTTAAAAGACCTTATTTCTTCGGGCAAGGCTCTCGATAAGTTTAGAGAACTAATCGTCGCTCAGGGCGGAAATCCTTTGGTAATTGATGATTACAAAAACTTCCCGCAGTCGAAGTTTAAAATAGAAGTAAAATCCGATGTTGACGGGTTTGTGAACAGGATTGACGCATACAAAGTCGCCTACGGGTGCAAGCTCTTGGGGGCGGGGCGGGAGCGAAAAAACGACCCGATTGACTATTCCGTCGGCGTGTTTTTGAACCGCAAAACGGGCGAATATGTAGCCAAAGGTGATGTTTTGTTTACGATGTACGCAAACGATGAGGGGAAAGCTCTGGCTTGCGAAGATTACTGTCGGGCGGCGTTTTCGGTTTCGACGGAAAAACCTGTCATACAAAACCAAATTTATGAGATTATCAGACCTTAAACGGGAGGGATTATGTTTAAAAACGGCAAGATGCAATATGTTATCAAAACATGCTCAAGCGAGAATACTCAAGAGCTTCAGAACCTTTTGAACGAAATGTCCTTGAGTGGCTGGGAGCTTTACACGATGAACGAAGTCGAAACCGAAAACGGTTTTGTTTACAACTGTATTTTTATGACGGAGCTAAAACCTTCCGAAGAAAGCTCTTCAAGTATCGTAAATGTTGCGTCTTTTCGCAACCGTATGGAAAAAATGCTTTCCCCTAAACTTAATCCTTATGAAAAATGTGTCGAAGTTCAGTCAAAAATTATTTCCCGTCAGGAAGAAATCAACCGAATAAAGTCCCAAATAGAAAAAGAACCGCCGACTTCGGTTACCCGCAAACGCTTGAACGATAAGATGTCGGCAGGGTTGAAGGAGTTGGAAACTTTAAGAAAAGACTTAAGGGAAAGCCTGTCGCCCGACTTGATGTTTTCAAGATTAAAGGGTGAAAAACTGGAAATATTATTGAGCGAAGAGCTTTTGCCGTTTGTGGACGAGAGTGCGGATTTTTCGGGCGAGGCACTAATCCCCGAAACCGTTAAAGTAAGGCTTAAACTTACCGATGAGATCGGGTATGTTTTGCCAAAAATTGTGTTTAAGGACGACGAAACCCTTAACGCTTGCGAATTTATGATAAAAATCCGCGGGGTATGCGTTTGCAGGGAATGCGTATATCCGAATTACACGATGTTTTACGCAGACGACCTTCACTTGGAAAAGAAACCCAAAAACGCAATCACGGGTGTTGATACGGCAAGCGGACGCAAAGTTATTTGGCTTGAAAAGTCGCAAACGGAAGATTTTTGGCAAAAAGGGATGAAACCGACGGAATATATTGCGTCTTTGGTGGAATTTTTTGCACTAAAACATGCCGGAGACTTGGTTGACTATTCCGATATTGAAAAGTATGTTGATATTGTTTCGGACACAAATCCGACTTTGGTGGAAAATCTTATCCCCGAAGTCATATCCATCTCGGAATTGAAATTTATCCTCGTAAAACTTATCAAAGAAAAAGTTTCGATAAAAGATATTGTATATATTTTTGAAAAGCTCAACGACTACGCCGACGATACCCCGAAAAACGAATTGGTTCAGAAGTTGAGGATTGTTTTATCCGCCCAAATCAGCGAAAAATTGGTAAATTCTTCGGGGGTTATTGAGGTTATTGAAGTTAGTGACAAGATCTTAGCATCGTTTGCACCTTGTTTTGATAAGGATGATGACACGGGCGTTCTCAGGATTGACGCGTCGTATCCCGAAAAAATTGCAAAAAAAATTAAAAAGAAATGTGCGGAATTTGGGATTACCTCGCCGACTTTGCTCGTTCCAATCGAGTTTAGGGAAATGTTTTTCACTCTGCTTGAAAATTATTTGCCGGACTTCAACATTGTTTGTCACGAAGAAATTTGGGCAAAATATCCCGTTGAAATTATTGTAACAATTTAGTAATCAATAGCAAAAAAAAATATTTACGAGTTTTAATTTGACCATGCAAATAAACAGAATAAACGCAAATTATGGAAACTATTTTTTGTCGGCACAAAATCAAAATCGTCGTCCGTCTTTTCAGCGGCAATTAACTCCCGAGGAGGCTGTTGATTACAAGCAAAACGCAATCGAACCCGCATTAAAATATTTGGGCGTCGAAAATCTTGCGATGATTTTGCACGGTTCGTGCAACCCCGTTTCAAAACTTGACATGGGGGTAGGTTCGCCAAACGGCAAAGAAGCCGAAAAAATGATAGAGTTTGAGACACTTCACGGTTTCAACGCAAATCAGCTCGGACCGATGGGCGAGGTTACAAGAGGGGATATTTCTCCTTATTCTGCCTCAATTTTTGCTATAAACAGACTGTTTATAGATTTAGACCTCCTTGCGACGGACGAGTACGCAAATATTTTACCTAAATCCAAAGCGGAGGCTTTAAAGGTAGACTATTCATCTGACGGAAAGGTTTATACGTATTCACGTTTCTTTGACTCGTTTGAGAATACGGATCGATTGATAAAAGATTCTTACCAAACATTTAAAGAAAAAATTCAGGAAAGAGATCCAAATGCCCTGAAACTTTTGGACGAATACAAGGACTTTAAGGCAAAAAAAGGTGAAAAGATAATGCAATCCGCTCTTTTTGAGGTCTTAAGCAGAACTTACGGAACTCGCGATATTGATGTTTGGGAAAGTGATGTCGATCGAAACCTTATTCAACTTTTGAAAGAAGGTGATGTAAACGCTCTTTCTCGTTACAGACAATTAAGAAACCGTTCAAGCGAAGATATTAACGCCTATATGTTTGCACAATTCATTGAAAACAAACAGCTGAAAGAAAACAAAAAATTCCGTGATAAGATAGGGTTTGAGTACATAAACGACAACCTAATCGGCAACGATAAGAGCGAAGAATGGATGTATAACGGCATTTTCCTTAAAAATTATAGGATAGGCTGTCCGTCGGGCGGGGAAAATAATGGTCCTCAACTTTGGGATATTCCCGTGCTTAACCCGAAACTCCTTTTTAACGAAGATAATTCGTTGGGACCTGCCGGAAAATTTCTCAAAGATAAAATAGAATCGGAGCTGGAGTTTTGCGAGAACATAAGAATAGACCATGCTCTCGGGCTTGTTGACCCTTATGTTTACGACAAAACAAGTGTCTCTGTGAGCAACGGTAAATATGATTTCAGCCGTTTTAAGGGCGGTAATATTTCCCAAATGAGCGAACTTGATCCCCACGGGAATTACAAAAAAGTTTTGGAATTTATAGTTTTACCGATACTCAAGGAACATAATATTCCTGTAGATAAGGCTGTTTGGGAAGATTTGGGTGATCAAACGGACGCCTTCAAACAGATTTACATAAACCAACTTCATATTCCGGGCATGACCCAGCTTCACTGGACAAGGGGCGAAGGTTCATCTCGTGATAACTGGTTGCTTATGGGGTCTCACGACGAGCCCGCCGCTATCAGCTATATCAAGGAAGATTATGCGAGAAACTCTTTTGATACATACGGCAGTGCTTGGAACGTAGATTATTTATCGGGATTTTTAAATTCCGATCCTGCACGTGCAAGAGAAAAAGAACAGATGAAACAAAATATGCTTTTTGACCCGATGGAGCGAGTTAAAGCGAAGTTTGCCGAGTTGCTTTTGACGGGGAAGCGTGTGCAGATACCGTTTACGGACTTTTTCGGGATTGACGAACGTTATAACCTGAAAGGTCAGAAATTGGCCAAGAATTGGAAACTTAGGTTGAATTCGGATTACAAAGACCTTTATTATAAAAACCTTTCAAGCGAACATCCGACCGCAATTAACATGCCGGAAATTTTGAAAATGTCGGTTCAGGCAAAAATTGACAGAGAGGTCGTGAATTATATAAACAATTATGCGACATTCAGTGACGGAAGCAAAGATAACAAAAAAATCGAGCAGTACAGAGAAGATATGGAAAATGCAAAGGCTCCGTTAATAGAAAAATTGGCACACTACGAAAAGATTTTGAAAGAGCCTGAATAGTTTTTCGACAAAATAAAAAGCACTTTTATTAAAAGTGCTCATGTAAAAATTTTAAACTAATAGAGAGAGAGTATTAAATAGAAGCCTTTTTTAAGTTGCAAACTTGTTTGGATTTAAGATATTTTGTTAATGCTTTTGCAACGGTTTTGGACTGTTTTTGGGGTTCTTTGTCAAGCATGGTGAAGTATTCGTCTAAGGTAACTTCCGAGTAGTCGCCAAAAAGTTCACCGACAGAACTTACAAGATATTCTTTTTCGATAATGCTTTTCATAATTTTTACCCCTTTTGAAAGCCCCGTGCTTTCAGATCCCTTACATATATATAAAGTATTTTTCTTGTAAAAAATTGCCTTTAGGGAGTTAGATTTGCGGAAATTATGAAGAAATGTTAACCTTATCGTTGTCGTGTTCAATGAAAATGTTGAACACGACCTACGCGACTGATTTTTAACGTTAATTTGGGTATTGCATGAGCGCCAATTAACGATAACTTTAGCCCTCTACCAACGGGAGAGGGTAGAATTTCTTAATGAGCCTTTGATAATTTTTTTTAAAGGCGAATTTAGAAATTCGGGTGAGGGGG
>CAMAML010000100.1 GCA_945836835.1 uncultured cyanobacterium
GCCGAAAAACTCGGTGTAAGAGTTCCGAAAGTCCAAATCGGACAGGCAAATTCGACAAAGTATTTTCTGATTGAAAGATATGACAGAAAAATTGAAAACGGAAAATTAAAACGCATTCATCAGGAAGATTTTTGTCAGGCATACAATATCCCGAGTGCCTACAAATACCAAGCGGAAGGTGGGGTTAATTTCAAACAGTGCTTTGAACTGCTTAGAAAAACTTCCCGCCCTGCGGTTTCAATAAAGCAATTTATTGAGCTTATCACATTTAATTTTCTTATCGGAAACAACGACGCCCACGGAAAAAATTTTTCAATACTTCACCACGACGACGGGTTAATGGAGTTTGCTCCCGCCTATGATATACTGTCGTCTAGGGTTTACCCCGAATTGTCAAAGAAAATGGCGATGAAAATAGGTGGATACTATGAACCCGATAAGATTTTGCCGAGACATTTTGAACGGTTTGCGGATGATGTCGGAATAAGTTACACCCAGTTAAAGAAAATTATCATTAATCAGTGTAATGTTTTGCCGGACATTGTAAAAGAGGTTATATCAGGGGTTGAGAACACTATCGGAGAAGAGATTTTGCAACTTGTCGTCAAAAACTGCACCCGAAATCTTGAAAAATTAAAAAGTAAAAGCTAATCTAAATGAGAGGCTACAATATAGAGAAAACGTAAATTTTTCTCATCGAGGTTGCCTATAATCTCACAAAGTTTTTGTTTAAGGTTCTCCGGGCTGTCGTAATGCTCGTTTTCAAAAAGCGATTGAATGGAGACTCCGAGAACGGAAGATATATTTTTCAAAGTCACAAAAGACGGATAAACCTGTCCCATCTCGATTTTAACCATATGCCGAGGACAAACGTCAATCATTTCGGCAAATTTTTCCTGCGTAATCTTTTTTGCCTTGCGTAAAGTTCTTATCTTTTTTCCTAAACACTCTTTTTCATTCATAAATACCACCTAAATAAAGTTTAATAAATACCACGATTAATATAATGATTTTGAAAGACATTTTTTATTGACAAAATGCATAAAAATACATATAATATGAATATGAGTACAAAATTGGACAAAAATATGAATATTTATACATAGGAGGTTCATTAATGAACAAAAACTTAAAACAACACAATGCATTTACATTAGCAGAAGTCCTTATTACCCTCGGCGTAATCGGTGTAGTAGCGGCGGTTACAATGCCGACTTTAGTTACGAATATTCAGGAAAAAATTAGAAAAGAACAGGTGAGAACCGTTAAATACAAATTCACCAAAGCGACTGACAAGATGAATAGTTTGGGAAAAATCGGGCGGTATAATACGACCATGGATTTTGTTAACGAGCTTAAAAAGCACTTGAGCATAGCAAAAATTTGTGACAGCGGTCAGCTTGGTGAATGCTGGGGCGGAGAGAGCTTTTCAAACCTTAACGGCTCAAAAACCTACACGGTTACCGAGTTAACCACGGGAAAAACTCTTGAGGCATTGCAGGCAAACTCGGGTAACATGGATACAGTCGGGATTGTGACGGGTGACGGAACTCCGATTATTTTAACCTACGGGAAAGAATGTCAAGCGTTAGACGAAACCAAACAATACACGTGGTCGGTCGTGGACGGCAAGCCTGAAACAAACGCCACGGCAGGATGTGTGAGCATGGTCTTTGACATAAACGGAGCAAAAGGACCGAACAAACTCGGCACCGACGTCCGCACAATGAACTCACTACTCGGCATGGTTAACCTAGGAGATAGCTACGCTCCACTAACTCAAGCAGAATGTACCAAATACAAAAATGAACTTGGTATAACGAATTGTTACGACGGTAGTGACGGCGGCAACAACCAAAAACAGGATGAAGATATGTGGGGCGGTGCAGTAAAAGCATGCCATGACCTCGGATTGCATTTACCAAGCTCGGAAACCTTAGCCCAAATCGCAACCCTGCAATTCGGCGTGCCGATTGATACAACCGAGAGTGTTGCATTTACCCCAGAAAAATGCACCGAATACTCATACATGAGTTGCAAGTTCCCTCCTTCAACCGCAGAATATTCTTCACCGGTCTCCAACTTTAGTGGCAACTATTGGTCGAGCCGTGAGGGTTCCGCAGCGGGCGCGTACAGGCGGTACTTCTACTCCTCCCACTCGAACTACTACAGCGACTACCGTTACCTCGCGCACTACGCGTTGTGCCTAGGTGATTAAAAAGTTATCGTGTTCAATGACAACGTAACCGATTACCCCCTCACGTAGGTAGAGGGCGAATTTTAACATTTATTCAGCCACCGTCGAGTTCCACAAATGCCGATTTCACGGTAGCTTTCGCCCCGTCGTGTCCTGCGAAAAAAGGAGGGCATCATGCTGAACTTGCGGATACGCAATTAGCACCGCCGTGATGTCACACTCAGTCACTTAATCACGAGCGAGCAACCCCGTACCCGAATGTCGCAAAGTCATATTTCACCGGGTCATTAGGATCAAAGGTTCTAAGGGTTTCCGTCAGCTCCACAACCGCCTTAAAATCGTTGCTTTTGCGGGTCAAAAGCCCCATTTCTCTCGTAACCCGTGCCACGTGAACGTCAAGCGGGATAAGCAGTTTTGATGTCGGCATAAATTCCCATATACCAAAATCGACGGGAGGTTTTCGCACCATCCACCTTAAAAACATGTTCATCCGCTTCATCGCCCCGCCGTTTGAAGGGTTCGGTATCATAAAATAAAACCCCTGCCCGACATCTTTTGAACACCTTGAATAAAAATAGTCCGTTACTGTCTTGAAAAAGTTAGGATCCGTCAAATCCTCCGTCTTGTCGTACGCAAACTTGAAAAGCCCCTCCAGTCCGCCGTCTTTCGTGTAAAGCGTTTTCATTATATTGAAAATTTGGGCAAAATCCTCGCTCTTGCCAAACCGATAGTTAAAATCACCCAAAATTTTCTCGTCAAAATTCTCTATAAAGTTCAACGGCTCGTTCTCGGTGATCGAAAACAGGGCGTCCAATTTCTTGTTAAAAACTTTCCTTGAGCCGTAAGCAACCAGCGACGAGATAAAACCCGCTATCTCAATATCCTTTTTGGCTGAAAATCTGTGCGGAAACTGTATCGGATCCGCAGAAATAAAACTCTCAACCTCAAACTTCCTTGCTAATTCATCAATCTCAACCTGACTTATCACGGGCAACACTCCCCCAAACTAACACAAAAATACAATCCGTAAAAACATTATTCACACTTACATTTTACCCACAACTCTCCGAATTTCGCAATTTTTTACAAAACTTCATAATTACAAAAACCATGCAAAAACCATGCACCGCACATGATTTCATGGTTTGAAAGCATGGAAACCATGACGTACCATGGGTTTCACGGTTTCAAAACGCCAAAGCTCAACAACGACGGGCAAAAAACCCAACTTTACAAATGTTAACAATCACATGTTTGACTATTGAAAAATTTTTTCGGTTTACATATTATGGAGATAGGGATATGGCATGAAGCCATAGGGGAAGGAGATTTCGGGAATGTCATGTGTCCGAAAATATCTTACCGGTGTATAAGTGTACAGATAATTTGTGGAGATTGTATAAATTGTTTAGAAGTAGGGATATGGGTAGAGCGGTAGCGGTCAGAAGATGGACGACCACGGCTCTTGAATGTTATAAAAGAGGTTGTAATTGTGAAGGATGTTTTTATAAGGACTTTTTCAGCGGCTCGTCGCAAAAGTGCCAAATGAAAGCCTCCGTCTTGGAACTCGTCAGAGTTATCGGAACTCCTAACGTCGAGTTGCAACAGTTCTTGGTTGAAGAATAGTAACATAATTCTTACGGGTACTTTAATTTTTTTGATTATTGTGCTATAATTGTAAGGCGTTATTATTTAAGCATGGAGAGATATTATGCACATTCACGTAAATGGTAGAAACATTGAAATCACAGACGCAATCAAGTCTTATGTGAAAGAAAAAATCGGCAAAGTGGCAACTCACTCCGATCAAATTCAGGACATCGAAGTTGTATTGTCCGTAATCAAGAACCCGGCTGCATCGGGAAAACACGTTGCGGAAGTCAGCTGTAAGATGAACTCGGGTGCCGTTCGCTGTGAAGAGGCTGCCGACTCGATGTATGAAAGCATTGACTTGCTCGCAGACAAATTGAGCAGACAGTTGACAAAATTTAAGGATAAGGCTTTGGGGTCGGACAAATCCACCATCAGAACCTCGCAGGCTTAGGAACAGCAAAGAATGATTAACGGGAAAAAAGTCGTCGTAATTATGCCGGCATACAATGCGGCAAAAACCTTGAAACAGACTTATGACGAGATTTATAAGCCTTTTGTGGACGAAGTTATCCTTGTTGACGACAACTCTCAGGATGAAACTCGAGAAGTCGCAAAAGAACTCGGAATTAAGACCATCGTGCATAAGGAAAACAGAGGTTACGGCGGAAACCAAAAATCCTGTTATAAAGCAGCATTGAAATCCGGGGCAGACATCGTTGTGATGTTGCACCCGGATTATCAATATACCCCAAAACTCATCCCCTCAATCGTTTCTATGATGGCATTTGAGGAATACGACGCGGTCTTAGCATCCCGTATGCTCGGAAATTCCGCACTCAAAGGTGGCATGCCGATGTACAAGTTTGTTGCAAACAAGTTCTTGACGTGGTTTGAGAATATTTGTACGGGCGAAAAACTCACCGAATACCACACGGGATTTAGAGGGTTTACCTCAAAAGTCTTGAAAGAATTGCCACTGGAAGCCTGCGACGACGATTTCATTTTTGACAATGAAATGATTGCCCTTATGTTTTACAAAAACTACAACATCGGCGAAATTTCCTGTCCGACAAAGTATTTTAAAGAGGCGTCCTCGATTAACTTTATGCGTTCGTGCAAATACGGTTTCGGGGTGCTTGGGGTAAGCGTGAAGTATATCTTTGCCAAACTCGGGCTAAAATCGAAGATTTTTAAACCCGACGCGAAAAAACTTGACCTCAACTCCGAGATTGAATATTATTTTAAGTAGGCAAGAGGGGATGTCATCTTAACTTTTTCGGGTGCGGTAGCGAATAAGTGATAAAGTTTTTATTGGAATTTTGAAAATCTACAATGTCCAAATAATGTTAAAACTTCCACTCTACCTGCGAGAGAAGAGAGGGTTATGGCAGTTGCCCTAATCGGGCAACTGCCACGAGGTGAGGGGGCAAGCTGTTACGTTGTCGGGTCCAATGAAAAACGTTGAACCCAATATACACACTTTAGTCGCCTAGGCACAAGGCATAGTAATTAGCATTTCTACCGGCATAATGATGCCAAAAACTTTGACTGTTACTAAACAGTCGATGATATGCGTATTCAGAAGTAAATTGTAGATTTGACCAATAGTACCCATCAGCTATTTCAATTGCAGATTTTTTGTCCGAAGTCATATCAACATTGCATATAATTTCTGATAACTTGAGGTGATAATTGAGCCCCGGATTATCAAGAAATTGTCTACACTCCTCATAACTTGAACTAAACAGTACAGTATATGTCGACATTGACGGTATTCCGT
>CAMAML010000101.1 GCA_945836835.1 uncultured cyanobacterium
GTAAATATCTTCCATTTTGTGTTCCATTTTTTCGGTAACAATATCCTCAATGTTATCGGTGCTAATATCAACATTCATGTAGTTTATATCATGTGAACTCAAATCAAGATTTTCATCTGCGCTCAAATCTCCTAAATTCAAGGCATCTTCGTCCATTACACTAACTACTGAAGAGTTTGGTTGTCTTTTTTTAGTCATTAATTTTCTCCGATTTTATTCTGTTATTTATCTTATCTCTAAGTTGCATTTGAAGTTTCAAGGCTTCAATATCATCTTCATCAGCATCTTTGTATAAGTTTCGCATCTTCTCTTTTTCTTCTTCCCAACGACATTTCTTAATTCTTGCGATGTTGTCTTCTATCAGAACTTCAAAATCTTCATCGGAAAGTCCGGTAAACGTTTCCGCAATTCCCGTCAAATCCGTCAGAACCTGCTGGGTTTCGGCATCTTCAACGTATGCGGTATACAACTGTTCAATCAATTCCTTTACATTATTTACGGTACATATTAATTTGTCAATCGTTGATTTTACATTTATTAACGTTTCGTTAGAAAAGTACGAGTTGTCAATCATTTCATTTATTCGAGTAAATGAGAAATGACTGTCTGTTACAAGAAAAACGCTCAATAAATTTTTTTGCGCTTTTTCTATTATTGATACATTTTTCTTTACATTTTTTTTGAACGGCTGAGCGGAATATGTATCCCGTCCGAAATTTTTTGCCCTGATAACCTCCGTTTCAAGTGCTTTTTCACTCACTTTCAATGCCCCTGCAACCATTTTTACATATTCCGAGCGGATAATGTTGTTGTTAATTTCGACCAAAACGGGCAGAAATTCTTGGATATATTTGGATTTTTCCTGCGGAGTTTTGTATTCGTTCTTCTTTTTCAGCAGGCTGTTAACCTGAAAATCTATGAGCAACGGTGCGTTTTGCACTATCGACTTGAAACTGTCCGCACCGATTGTGCGGATAAACTCGTCGGGGTCTTTGCCTTCGGGCGGGCAAACTACTCTGATTTCGCAGGAATATTTGTCGTCAGAGGCAGCGATATAGCTTTCGTCAAACTGTTTTATGCTGCCCAATCCCTGAAACGCCTCGCGGATAAGCCCCGCACTGCGGTTAGTGGCTTTTTGTCCCGCCCCGTCGGTGTCGAACGAGAGGTAGAGCCGTCTTGATTTTGTGTACCTTGAAAGCAGTCTGATATGGTCGGGGGTTAAGGCCGTTCCGCACACTCCGACAACGTTTTGCACCCCGTGTGCCTGTGCCGAGATTACGTCAAAATACCCTTCCATAAGGATTACGCCGTCTTCGGATTTTATCGCATCTTTTGCCGTATAAAGACCGTATAAAAGCTTACTCTTGTTGTAAATAAGAGAGTCCGAAGAGTTAAGGTATTTCGGCGTTTGGTCTTTGTATAACGCCCTTGCTCCAAACGCTACGTAGTTGCCGTTTTCGTCTTGTATCGGGATGATTATGCGGCCTCTGAACCTGTCAATAGGCGGTTTGCCGTCTTTCCCTTCGAGTATAAGCCCCGCTTTTATGAGGATTTCGTCAGAAAAATCTTTTTTTAATACGTCGTATAAGGTCGTGTAAGCCTTTGGTGCGTAGCCGAGGGTAAACCTGTCGATAACTTCACGGGAAATTGAACGCCCTTCCAAGTATTCGGTCGCAAAAGATATTTCCTCGGAAGTTCTGTTTATGAGTACGTCGTGGTAGAAGATTGCCGCTTTTTGGCATGCCAGCTCCATTTGGGCTTTCTTGTCTTTGGCCTGTTCGTCTACCTTCATATTTGACGGCATTTCTATCCCGTATTTTTGTGCAAGGTCTTTTATAACCTCCATAAAAGACATGTTCTTTGTTTTCATGATGAATTTCAGGGCGTCCCCGCCTTCGCCACAGCCGAAACACTTGTAAATCCCGATTGCGGGGTTTACGGAAAATGAAGGGGTCTTTTCCTTGTGAAAAGGACAGCAACCCCAGTAGCGGTTCCCGTTTTTTTTGAGAATGACGCTTTCCGACACGACATCCACGATGTCCAATCGGCTCTTTATTTCAGCTACAACTTCATCCAAAGTTCTTGTCATTTGCACATCCAATCATTACCAACAAAATTCTAACACGAAAAATACGGACAATCAAAGATTTTTTTGCACACGAGAGGGAGGAGGCTTATCAGAAGAGTTGTTCCCTCCCAAAGACCGTATGTGACAAGGAAACCCGCATTTTAACCTTTAGAAATTGGTTAAAACTTGCAGATTAAAATTTCGTTTATGTCTACCTCAAGTGCGGCGGCGATTTGGTAAAGGTTCTTGATTTTCATATTATTCAATCCTCGCTCAAGCATGCTTATGGAATTGAGGTTCAACCCTGCCCGAAAAGCAAGCTCCTCTTGCGAAAGCTCCCTTTGCATTCTCAAATACCTGACGCTCTGCCCGATTTTAAACAATAATTCATCTCTCATGTTACAGACCAAGCAGCTTTGAGATAAATCCTGCCATGCCTCGGCGGTAGGATATGTTAGATTTTGTTACGGACATATCACCTGCAAGTTCTTGTCCGATTTGGGAATACAAATACTTAATCGCGTCCGCTGAACGTTGTTTTTCGGTCGCAAACTCCGCCCTCATTCGGGTAAGTTCGCCGTGTTCCAAGAACTTTGCTCCGCAGGTATAACATTCGTCTATTTGGATCGACCCCGTTGCACTCGTGTTATTTTTAACCATTTTTGCTCCGCAGGTCGGACAAAATCTGTCTACCGTTTCATCAACGGGCGGATAGTCTTGAGCCTCCATCTGTCTTATGGTTTCGTCCACAAGCTCGTGTTGCTCGTCAAAATATTTCAGCTCTCTGTTGTCAAAAAATATTCCGCCGCAACCGTCTTTACAAATATCTACGTTTATCCCGCATTCTTTTACGAATATTTTCAGCATTTTCTTTCCGCAAGCGGGACAGTTAATTGTTTCGTAAGTATCAGCCATAATTATTTCTCCTGTTAAACCTTATGCAAAATGAACGAGCATATATCTGTGGAAGTATATTGCAAACAAGACCCCGAATATTGCTCCCATAATTACCTCAAACGGGGTATGCCCCAGAAGTTCTTTAAGTTTTCCGCCAATCGCCTGCACGTCGTGGTGGTAAAAGTCGTCCATCATTTTGTTTAAGCAAGCGGCGGTCTTGCCTGCGGCACGCCTTACGCCTGCGGCGTCGTACATCGTAACCAGTGCAAAGCCTAACGCTATCGCAAACGACACGGACTCAAACCCGCTGATTAGCCCGACCGAGGTCGACAGCCCCATAACACCCGCAGAATGTGAACTCGGCATTCCGCCCGTTGTTGTGAATATTTTAAAATTTATGTGCCGAGTTTTTATCGTGAATATGAAAAACTTTATCACCTGTGCCAAAAACGCCGACAACATGCCTGTTATAAGGACTTCATAACCTGTATTTACTATTTCTATCACTTAAATGCCTACTCTCTTTTTAATACCTCGGATAATATCTTTCAACACCTCGGACTTTACTTTTAATGCGTCTATTATAGCACAACATTCCTCAAGAATGCAAGCTAATTTTTCTTTCGAGGTGTCCAAACCGTACAGGGAAACGTATGTGAGCTTGTCTGCGGTCTTGTCTTTGCCGAGGGTTTTGCCCATTTCTTCAAAGGTTGAAATCTCGTCCAAAATGTCGTCGCTTATTTGGAACGCAACCCCCAATTTTTGGGCAAAGTCGGTGATTTTGTCTAAATCTTCTTCGCTTGCACCCGCAATAATTGCCCCGCACCTGAGCGGAAGTTTAAACAAATCGGCGGTTTTGTGGGAGTGGATAAATTCGAGTAAATCTTCGGGAGGAAGTCCGAATTTATTGTTTTTCCAATTCTTTTCCGCCTCAATATCGGCAACTTGACCGCCGATTACCCCGTAAGCACCCGCAAATTTTACGTATTCTTTCATAATCTTGATGAGAGTTTGGGCGGAAAGATTTTTTGAGTGTTCCAAGATAACCTGCGGGGCAAAACTTATCAGGGCGTCCCCCGCAAGCACTGCGGTAGCCTCGCCAAAAACCTTGTGGTTGGTGGGTTTTCCGCGTCTGAAATCGTCGTTATCCATACACGGCAAGTCGTCGTGGATTAGGGTTTGGGCGTGGAGCATTTCTATTGCGCAAGCCGTCGGGAGGGCGTCTTCAATATTTCCTCCGAAAATTCTGCACGCCTCCAGGCACATTACGGGGCGAAGTCGCTTTCCTTTAAGGGTTACTGTGTATTTCATCGATTTGAAAATATCCTGCGGGAAAGTATCTTCGTGCATATATTCATCAAGTTTTTTGTTTACGAGTTCGATATATTCTTCTAAATTCATTGGTTTATTTCCTCTAATGCTAATCTTTTTCGCCGTCAAGTTCCTTGTATGCAAGGCGTTTTAGGTTGTTTCTTGCAACCTGCCGTTTGCGTTCGGAAATTTTTGCTACAAACTTGTTATGGACGACTTTTTTTGTCGTTTCTTTTTTCTTACCTTCATAAGTAATACGTTTTTTATATTCTTTTGCCTCCTCGACGAATGCGAGATAACTTTCGTAGCGGGTGTCGTCGATTTTTTCAAAGTTTTCCAGTACGGCACATCCGTCCTCGTTTATGTGGAGGCAATCCCCATACTTGCACTGACCCTGATACGGCAACATTTCTTCAAAGAGAAGTGCCACATCCTGCGGCATAATGAAGTCAAATTTTACGTTGCTGAACCCCGGCGTGTCCACTATTCTTGAGGTTTCGTTGAGGTTGATAATTTCGCAGTGGCGTGTGGTGTGGGTTCCCCGCTGAAGTTTTTCGCTGACCTCTTTTGTGCGAAGGTTCACGTCAGGGTTGACGGCGTTGATGAGGCTGGACTTGCCGACACCCGAATTCCCGCAAAGCACGCTGATTTTATCTTCCAAAAGCTCTCTGAATTTTTCTATCCCGATTTTTTCTTTTGCGGAGGTGAAAACTATTTTAAACCCGAGGTTTTTGTATATTTTTACGATGTCTTTTTCGAGGTTCTTTTCGTGTTGTAAATCCTCTTTGTTAAAACAAAGCAGGGTCGGAATTTGGTAGTATTTTGCAAGTGCTATGTAGCGGTTGAGTTGTAAAAGGTTCAAGTCAGGCTCTTTGAGTGCCGAGACTATTATAATTTGGTCGATATTTGCGACACTCGGGCGGGCGATGAAGTTTTTGCGAGGGTAAATATTTTCGATATAGCCGTCCCCAAACTCCACAAAATCGCCGACAAGGATTTTTTCCTTCTGTTTTTTGAGGATTTCTCTTGCCTTGCACTCAAAAAACTCCGCACCGCTTACGATGTAGTAAAAATCGGAATGAATTTTGTAAATTTGACCTTTTACCATATGCTACCGCTATTTTACAAAAAATAAAAATTTATTGCAAACGGTTCCCGATTGGTATATTATTTAAACAGAAAGAGAGTAAGACAGAGGAGAAAATTTTGTCATGAAAAAAGAATTTATATTTCTCGGACCGCCGGCATGCGGAAAGGGAACTCAGACAACAAAGTTATCCGAATATTTGAAATT
>CAMAML010000102.1 GCA_945836835.1 uncultured cyanobacterium
TTTGAAATTTTTAATTTTAAGTGTCAGACATTTTAATTTTAAGTGTCTAGTTATACATGTTTTTTTGCTCCATTTTGGACTAGGTAAAGTGCAAGTAGAGAATTTGGCTATAATTTTGCATTAAAAAACAGAGAATTATCATAAATTTAATTCTCTGTTTGAATTATATCTGTGTATTGCCCCGTGTTTGCGGGCTTTTTTGTTAGAGAGAATGGTCTTATCTCTCTATTTGAGACTAAATGGTGGAGATGAGGGGAGTTGAACCCCTGTCCAAAACGGATTGCACCAAATATCTACGAGTGTAGTCACTTATTCGCTCAATCGACTTCGGAAAGTTACATAAAACCGTATGTAAGCCGATCCAAGGTTTTATTTGAAGGAAACTCTAAACCTTTTGCGGTTGTCTTGATACGCCTACCGCAATCAGCGTACTGCGTCTTGCATAATGGACCCGTACATCCGGCAAGCTGGGATATACGAGTAGCTATTCATCGAGGCTTAGGCAGCTACTGCGTATGCAGGTGCGAAGTTAGCTTCGATTACATTATTTTTAGCATTTAATTTGTTTTGCTCGTTGATAACCGAGAACAGCGCTCGGACTCGCAATTCGCTACAATCGGAACGTCCCGTCTAATCCAAAACATCCCCATATTCTGTTTTCAAAGTGCCTTCAATCTCATTATAACACGCTTTTTAAGATTTTCAACTCTTCCTTGTACTTTTTTTAATTCCTTGCAACATTCCCGTTACATCTCTTGACATTTTACCTTTTTCCTTGGTAAAATTTTGTTGGGTGTACGGAGCGGTTTTTGAACAGTATAATTTTCAAAATTCCCGCTTTCGATTAAACATACCCGGAATTAAGAATTTTGGTAGTTAGAAAAAGGATAATAATTTTATGGCAGTAAATAATCCCAGACAAACGGCACATCTTAAAAGAGAAGTTTTGGTTAGACTTATTAAAGCGTTTATGACGGACGATTTTGGCGAAAACGCAAGGTTAATCCCTTACGCAATGCGTCCGAAAGATTTCGTTGCACCGTACAGGTGTTGCGTATACAAAGAGCGTGCAATTCTTCGTGACAGAACGATTGCGGGGTTGGGGTTATCGATTGAGGACACGGATGATAGCGTGCATATGGCAAAGCTAGCCGAAGAAGTTTTGAATCGTGAAGCTCCCGAAGAACATCCGCTGACGGTTCTTCAGACAGCGTGCCAAGGGTGTGTTCCGTCAAGAATTTACGTAACCGACCTTTGCCAAGGGTGTGTTGCAAGACCTTGCGAAAGCACTTGTAAGTTCGGTGCAATCAAGGTTGAGAACGGAAAGTCCAAGATTGATCCGGAAAAATGCAAAAATTGCGGAATGTGTGCACAGGTTTGCCCTTATCAGGCGATTGCAAGAATTATTGTACCTTGCGAAAACGCTTGTCCCGTCGGGGCTATTGCAAAAGATGAGAACGGGCTTGCAAGAATTGATTTTGAAAAATGTATTTCTTGCGGAAAGTGTGCGATGGCGTGTCCTTTCGGAGCGGTTCACGAAAAGAGTCAGATTATTGATGTTATGAACAGGATTAAGCAGGGCAAAAAAGTTATCGCAATGCTTGCGCCTGCAATGTTCGGTCAGCTTTCTTGTACTTCGAAACAATTAAAGACTGCGGTGAAGGAACTCGGGTTCTTTGATGTTTACGAAGTTGCACAAGGTGCGGACGTGACGACGGCGAACGAGTCGGCGGAATTTATCGAGAGAATGGAACGAGGGGACAAGTTTATGACGACCTCTTGTTGTGCGGGGTATAACGAGCTTGTCGACAAACATGTTCCCGAGCTTAAACCTTTCCGCTCGGATACTAAAACTCCAATGTACTATACCGCCGAAATCGTCAAAAAAGAACATCCCGATGCGGTTACGGTATTCTTTAGCCCGTGTGTTGCAAAACGACGTGAGGCGTTGAATAACCCTAACGTAAACTATGTTTTAAACTATGAAGAAGTTGCAGCGTGGTTTACGGCTATGGACGTAAAATTAGAGGACGAATTGGAAACGGATTTTGCGGTTGAGGCGTCCGCAGAGGCTCGTAATTATGCGGTTACGGGCGGGGTTGCAGAGGCTGTTAAAACAGCGATTGACGGGAAGTGCGAAGTTAAACCGCTTGTCGTTGACGGGTTGAACAAAATGTCCATAAGGGATTTGAAAAAATATGCAAAATCAGGCTCTTGTGATTTGGGCAACCTTATTGAAGTTATGTGCTGCAACGGCGGATGTTTGGGCGGAAATTCGACGATTACTCCGTACAAGCCGGCTTTGAAACAGTTGACTTCATACGTTCAAGACAGCAAGTCGTACAAAGACGTTAAGGTTAACGGTTAGAAAAATTTTGATAAAATTTATAATTGCCGTGTTTTTTAGCACGGAGTTGAAGGCGACCTTGGTCGCCTTTCATCATTTTTTCGACATGGGTTTTGGGGAGATTTTTGTAAATTTTCGTTTAAAATTTCCCAAAATTCTTTGTTTGTGTTACAATATAGCTAAGGATAAGCATATAAGGGGAGTGTAAAAGTGGCTCAACAAAATATTTTCGGGGACGGGAAAATCGTTCCGGTTAACATCAGAGAAGAAATGAAACGTTGTTATATAGATTATGCGATGAGCGTAATTGTCGGGCGTGCCTTGCCGGATGTTCGAGACGGGTTAAAACCCGTTCACAGACGTATTTTGTATGCCATGAACGAGTTAGGGATGACGCCTGACAAGCCGTTTAGAAAATGTGCGCGTATAGTAGGAGAAGTTCTCGGTAAATATCACCCGCACGGCGACAGCTCCGTATATGAAGCGTTGGTTCGTTTGGCACAAGACTTTAACACCCGATACCTCGTGGTTGACGGGCATGGGAACTTCGGTTCGGTCGACGGGGACGGCGCTGCCGCTATGCGTTACACGGAAGCCCGTATGCACAAGATTACTCAGTCCATGCTTGCCGATATTGACTGCGAAACGGTCGAGTTTGAGCCAAACTTTGACGGCTCTTTGCAAGAGCCGACGGTTTTGCCCGTTCGATTGCCGATGTTGTTGTTGAACGGTTGCTCGGGGATTGCGGTCGGCATGGCAACAAACATTCCTCCGCACAACCTTGCGGAAATCGTTGACGGTACGATTGCACTTATCGACAATCCGAATATCACGGTTCCCGAGTTAATGGAATATATCAAAGGTCCTGACTTCCCGACGGCGGCTACCATTGTCGGCTTAAACGATATTAAACAGGCTTATGAGACGGGACGCGGTTCTATCAAAATGCAGGCGGTTGCGTCGTTTGAAGAAATTGCGGGCGGTGGCGGTCGCCAGTCAAGAACGGCGATTGTCGTTACCGAAATTCCTTACCAGGTTAACAAGTCCATGCTTATCGAAAAGATTGCGGAACTTGTCAAAGACCAAAGAATTAACGGGATTTCCGATATTCGTGACGAGTCCGACAGAGAAGGGATGCGTATAGTGATAGAGCTTAAGCGTGACGCAAAGCCTGATGTCGTTAAAAATAATTTGTTCAAATATACCCAACTGGCTACGACTTTTGGGGTAAACATGCTTGCACTTTGCGGAAAACAACCTCGATTGTTGAACTTGTACGAAGTTTTGAACGAGTTTGTGGAACACAGGGTTGAAATTGTAACCCGCAGAACAATCTACTTCTTGAAGAAAGCTAAAGTCAGAGCGCATATTTTGGCCGGCTTGATTATTGCACTGGGTTCGATTGATGAAGTAATCGAGCTTATCAAGACATCCAAAACGACCGATATTGCTCGAGAAGGGTTGATGAGCAGGTTCGGACTTGACGTCGACCAGGCAAACGCCATCCTTGAAATGCAGTTAAGAAGGTTAACGGGGCTTGAACAAGACAAGGTTAAGGCGGAATATGACGAACTGTTGAAGAAGATTGCCGAATACGAAAGCATTTTGGCAAGTCGTCAAAAGATTTTGGACATTATCAAGGCGGAACTGCTTGAAGATAAAGAAAAATACGGCGATGACAGAAAAACTCAAATCGTGCCGGATCAAGGCGAGGTTACTATTGAAGACTTGACCCCGAACACTCCGATGGCGGTATTTATCACTCACCAAGGATATTTAAAGAGAATTTCACTTGATACTTTTGAGCGCCAAAACCGTGCAACAAGAGGCAAATCGGGTATCAAAACCAAAGAGGACGACGACATTCAACACTTCTTTACGGCGATGATGCACGACAAGGTCTTGTTCTTCTCGTCGAAGGGTACTGTTTACAGCTTGAATGTTTACGACTTCCCTGAAGGCGGGCGTCAGTCAAAAGGCTTGCCGATTGTAAACGTTCTTCCTATCGACCAGGACGAAATGATTACGGCGGTAGTTCCGGTCAGTGTGTTCTCTCACGATACAAACTTGATTATGTTGACGAAAAAAGGATATATCAAGCGAATTGAGCTGGACAACTTTGCAAATATCAGAAGAAACGGTATTATTGCGATAGGCTTGGAAGACGGCGACAGCCTGTGCTGGGTAAAACTTGCAACCGCAAAAGATGAAATTATCATCGGTACATCCTGCGGTATGGCAATACGCTTCCCGATTGAAGATTTAAGACCGCTCGGACGGAGTGCAAGAGGGGTTACCTCGATGAAATTGAGAACGGGCGACGAAATCATCGGTTGCGATATTGTTCCGCAAGAATATGACGCCGACTTGCTCGTAGTAACGTCAGACGGGTTTGGCAAACGTACCAAACTTTCCGAGTTCAGAAGTCAGAACAGAGGCGGACTGGGCTTGATTGCAACCAAATTTAAGTCGGCAAGCTCAAGATTGGTTGCTTTAACTATCGTAAAAGACACGGATGACATTATGATGGTAACTGCAAACGGCGTTGTAACAAGGCTGAACGCAGGTTCTATCTCTTGTCAGGGACGTCCCGCAACAGGTGTAAGAGCTCAAAACCTCACCGAAAACGATACGGTTTGCTCAGTCAACAAGATTGTAAATCCCGATAATGACGAAAAAATCATGAAGGACAACTTGGCGGCGGCTGAGGCGGAAAACGCTCAGAATGTCTCTCAAACCAGCCTGCTCGACGGCGAAAATTCCGGCGAGAAATAACAACGTGACGAATGGTACTTTTGTCCAATAGTAGTGACTAAATAACGTAGGTCGGTGTTCGACATTTTCATCGAACCCGACATTTATGCTATATTTAAGTTTTGTAGGTCGTGTTCAACATTTTCATTGAACACGACAACTTAACCGATTGCCCCCTCACCCGAATTTCTAAATTCGCCTTTATTAAAATGTAGTCAAAGGCTCATTAAGAAATTCTACCCTTGTCTTGGATTATTGCTTCACGCTCCGCTGTCGTTCACTACGTTTGTTGCCACAAACTGCCGTTCACTCAGCTCCGCGTTCCTTCGGCGTTCCGCTCGCGCTGCTCGCTTCAGCCTACGCAAAATCCGCCTCCCGCCTGGAGAGGG
>CAMAML010000103.1 GCA_945836835.1 uncultured cyanobacterium
TATATTAGCGGCGACCATTCAAATAAACACGCGATATAGAAGAGGAGGTTCAACCGTGAACCTCCTTTTTTACAACTTAATCACTTAGTCACTATAAAAAACAACATAACCAGTCCCGCAAGTGCAAGTGCAGGTCCAAACGGCAGGTAGGTGAAATTATCCCTGTCTTTCAGGCCCCTTATTAAATTTACGCACGCAAGGATACCAAGTCCCGCAAGTATTATCATCGCAAGATACAAAACCCAAGTGTTATTAAACAAGTCCGTTTGTTTATCGAGAATAAAATATACGATTACGTAAGCGAAAAATCCCAACAACGAGGCAAAAGTTCCTTTTTTACCATTACAATACAGTTTTTTCAAAAACGGCGGCAGCAAAAGAACCAGTTGAATAAATGCACTCATCGCAATGATTACGAGGATGTTTTTCCAGCCGAATACCGCACCCAAGCCCGCCGCAATATAGCTGTCCCCTTCGCCGAAAGCTCTTTCCCCCGCCAACAAGTAGCCTGAGCGTGCAAGTAGTTCCATAACCGAAACTCCGACGATTATGCCTAAAATCGACATCGTTACCCAGTTGTTCAAAAGAATTTCTTTTGAAAGCACCACTCCGCCGAGTGAGTTTACCTGTTGAAGAACGGATAGAGAGGTTGTGTAAATGGCGTAACCCAGCCCGACGCCGACTAAAAATAACGTATGCGGGACAAAAACCACTTTTTCTTTTATGTCCGTAACCGACAAAACAACGAGCAGTGAAACTATCGCCCAAGCAAACAGGGTATCTATTTTAAGCCCGAAGGCGAAAAATACCGCAACAAAAAGGCAACCCGTTACAAATTCCACGATTGGGTACTGGATACTTATTTTTTCGTGGCAAAATCCGCATTTCCCTCTCAAAAAGATATAAGAAAGTATGGGGATATTGTGCCACCATTTGAGTTTGTTGCCGCATTTTGGGCATTTTGACGGCGGAAGTACGATTGACTCTCCGCTGAACGCTCTTAAAATTACGACGTTTAAAAAACTTCCGATTATGCACCCGAGGGCAAATATGCAAAACAAAAATCCGTATGCAAATAAAATAACTTCTAATTCCATAATTAATCCTGTATTTTACCGATAAGTTCGTACATTTTATGCAGGGCTTTTTTTATTCGTCTTGAAACCTGCATTTGAGAAATCCCGAGTTTTTCGGAAATCTCTCTTTGGTTAAGCTCGTCAAAGAAGTTCATCTTCAAAATTTCTTTCAAATCTTCGGGCAATTTTTCGATTGCACTCCGTATCATAACCTTGTTCTCGGAGGAGTCAAAGTCTTGATGAGACTTGCTTGACGGGATTTTATCCAACAGAGAAACATCGTCGGGATCCGAGGAAAAATTTTGATCCAAAGACAACAACGACTTGTACTGTTCGATTTTCACAATCTCTTGAATTTTCTTTGTGGAAATTCCCAAAAATTCCGCAATCTGTTCAGTCGTAGGCTCGGGGTTGCCGTCCTCGATGATTTCTTTTCTTGCGGAATAAACCTTGAACAACAGCTCCTGCATTTTTCTCGGGGTTTTGATTAAATCTGCTTTATCCCTGATATAATGGCGAATTTCACCTTTTATGTAGTAAGTTGCGTATGTGGAGAACTTTGTATTTCGTTGAGCCTCAAACGCCTCGACGGCTTTGATAAGCCCTACGGCACCCACCTGAACCAAGTCTTCATACTGCGGGGACGCAGACAGTGAAATGGACATCGCAATCCTTTTAACCAAACCCATGCCCGCCTCAACGGTTTTGATGTGATAAACCCGCTTCTTTTTTTCGTCGGTGCAGGATTTATACAACAAAATCAGTTTATTCAGTTTTTCGTTACTCTCTTTCAGTATTGCCAAAGTTATCTCCCGTCCTTATACAGTATACCATACAAACCGTTTTATGCAAAACATTAAATTAATTTAATATATTAAGAAATTCCGACAGGTTTGTGGTATTATCAAGAATAAGGATTAGACAAAATGGAGAGAAACAAATGATTACCGTTAAAGATGTTGAACACGTTGCAAAACTCGCAAGATTAGAGTTGACGGAAGACGAAAAAGAACTTTACACAAAACAGCTCGGCGATGTTTTGAAATACGTTGACCAAATGAACGAAATCGACACCTCAAACGTTAAACCGATGACGCAAGTTATCGATTTTGTTAACGTCATGAGAGAAGACAAGGTCGAATACGAGCACACAAAAGAAGAGTTAATGGCGAACGCACCCGACGAAGAAAACGGGTTTTTCAAGGTACCGAAAATCAACTAGGGGAAATTTTTGTAGCGATAATAAAATGTTGTCGGGGTTGCGGCGCAATTTCGGCGACGGGATTTGTATTTTATAAAAAAGAGATATGCGGGGTTAATTTATGACAAAATATATTTTTATTACGGGCGGTGTTGTCAGCTCTTTGGGGAAAGGCATTATTGCGGCGTCATTAGGACGGCTGTTGCGAGCAAGAGGGTTTTCGGTTATAAACCAAAAATTTGACCCTTACATAAATGTTGACCCCGGGACGATGAGTCCTTTTCAGCACGGCGAAGTTTTTGTAACCGACGACGGAGCGGAAACCGACCTTGATTTGGGGCATTACGAAAGATTTACGGACACGAATTTGGGCAAATACAACAACGTAACCTCGGGGAGCGTCTATCGGCACGTAATCGAAAAAGAGCGCCGCGGGGACTATCTTGGCGGAACGGTTCAGGTTATCCCGCATATTACAAACGAGATTAAGTCGAGAATTTTGGGGGCGACAAAACAGTTTAAGCCCGACTTTCAGCTCATAGAAATCGGCGGGACTATCGGCGACATCGAGAGTTTACCGTTTATTGAAGCTATAAGACAGTTTAAAGTAGAGGCAGGGATAGGGAACGCCATTTCCGTTCACACGACCTTAATCCCTTATTTGCCGACTTCGGGCGAGTTAAAGACGAAACCTTCTCAACACAGTGTAAGCGTCTTGAGAAGTTACGGGATACAGCCCGAAATCCTTGTTTGCAGAACGTCCCGTGCAATTCCAAAGTCCGAGAGGGAAAAACTTGCTCTCTTCTGTTCGGTACCGAAAGAGGCGGTTTTGGAATGCCGTGATATGAAAAGTATCTATGAAGTCCCGCTTGCATTGGAAGAGCAGAACATGGCGGGCGTTGTCTTGAAAATGCTTATGGTCGAGGATAGAGTTCCCGATCTTGAGGGCTGGAAAAATCTTGTCGAAAAAATTAAGCACCCGAGCGGAACGTTGACCGTCGGGATTGCGGGCAAGTACACCAAACTTTCGGACGCGTATATCTCTGTCGTTGAGGCACTCAAACACGCAGGCTGTAAAAATGATGTCAAAGTCGAAATCAAATGGATAAATTCGGAAGAATGCAACGATTACAAAAACTGTAGGGAACTTTTGAAAGATATTTCGGCAATCGTTGTCCCGGGCGGGTTCGGGGTTCGAGGAATTGAGGGTAAACTCAACGTTATCAGATACGCTCGGGAAAACAACCTTCCGTTCTTGGGGCTTTGCCTTGGCATGCAGTGTGCCGTAATCGAATACGCAAGAAACGTCTTGGGGCTTAAAGGTGCAAACTCGACAGAATTTGACGAAAACGCAACCTATCCCGTTATCGACCTGATGCTTGAACAAAAGAACGTTCAAGGTTACGGCGGAACGATGAGGTTAGGGGCGTATGATTGCAGCCTGAAAGTCGGCTCAAGAGCTTACAAGGCGTACGGAACAGACTTAATCTCGGAACGCCACAGACATCGTTATGAGGTTAACAACGAATTTATCGAGCGGTTGTTCGACGCAGGGCTTGTGTTCTCGGGAATGTCGCCTGACGGCATGCTCGCCGAAATCGTCGAAATCCCGAAACTCGACTGGTTCGTGGCGTCCCAGTTCCACCCCGAATTTAAATCACGCCCCGATAGACCTCATCCTTTGTTTGACGGGTTAATCGAGGCGGCGTGCAAGCAGGCGAAAAGTAAAGGGATTTTAAAATAGGAGTTTTATAAATGAGCGAAGAAAAACAGTTGAAAAAATTCACGACGGCACAATTTTTGAACTTTTGTTTAGGGTTTTTCGGGCTACAATTTGCGTGGCAAATGAGAATAATCCTCTCGGGACCCGTCACCGAAGGGCTTGGAGCCTCACCGTTTTTGTACGGATTAATCTGGCTTGCTGGACCGTTTACCGGCATGGTGGTTCAACCGCTCGTGGGTGCGATGAGCGACAAGACAAAATCTCCTTGGGGACGCAGACGCCCGTATCTCTTGGGCGGTGCCTTGATTGCCTCGATTGCCTTGTGGATTTTTCCAAATTCTTCGTCGGTCGCAACTTGGTTGCATAACCTTACAGGGCTTAACCTTCCGCCACTTACGGCGTTACTTATTGCGGCGATTATGATTTGGGTTATTGACGCTTGCATAAACATTGCCCAGGGTCCATATAGAGCCTTAATCCCCGACGTCGTGCCGACGGAACAACATTCGCTTGCAAATTCTTATATAAGTTTATCTATCGGGTTAGGCTCGGTTATTGCGGCGGCGACGGCTCCGTTTTTAGCGTACGTGTTTAACTACAAAATGCCTATCCCCGCTCAGTTTGTCATGGCGGCTTTGGCATTTACGCTTGGCATGCTTTGGACTTGTTTAACCATAAAAGAAAAATCTACGGCAAAGTCTGATGTTGCCGAAAATGCGGAAGTTGAACAGGTCGAAGAAGTTCAAAACACATCGTTTTTGCAGGCTTTGAAAGATTTCTTCGCACTTTCGCCCGAAGTTTCAAAAATTTGTTGGATGCAATTCTTTACTTGGATCGGCACAATGTGCATGATGATTTTCTTTACGCAGTATTCTGTGCATACGATTTTCGGGGTTCCTGATCTCACGGAGGTTTCGGCGGAAGTTGCCAAAAGTTTTGAGGCGACGACTTTGGACGGTACAAATTTTTCGTCGGTATGCTTTGCGATATTTAACCTCGTATGTTTCCTTGTGGCAATCCCTATCGGGATTTTGGCGGCACGCTTCGGTAACAAGAAGGTTCATATCATCTCAATGCTTTCTATGGTGGTCGCATATTTAGGGATGGCGTTGAGCCACAATATGTACGTCGTTGCAGCGATGATGGGGCTTGCGGGTATCGGCTGGGCAAGCATTTGTGCCTTGCCGTTTGCTATGCTTTCGCAGTACATAAAACCGGGGACGGAAGGTTCCGTTATGGGGATTTTTAACATCTTTATCGCAGGTCCGCAGGTGTTTGTCTGCACGCTTGTCGCTTGGTTGATTTCAAAATGCTCGTTTATGCAGGACGGGCTGACAAACTACCACTGGGAATACACGTTCTATATCGGTGCATTAAGCCTCATTCTTGCCTCAATCGTTGCAAATAGAGTGAAGTCGGTGGACAGCGCCCACTCTTGAGTAGAGTAGGTCGGCTTTACCAAGCCGACATTACTT
>CAMAML010000104.1 GCA_945836835.1 uncultured cyanobacterium
TGTTTGGCGAATTAAGAAATGCTGCCCTCCCCCGTATGGAGAGGGCGGACGCCTTTACGCTTGCGGAGGTTCTTATCACCCTCGGTGTAATCGGCGTGGTGGCGGCGGTTACGATGCCGACGTTAGTCACGAATGTTCAAGACAAAGTCAGAAAAGAACAGGTTAGGACTGTTAAATACAAGCTCACAAAAGCGACCGACAAGATGAAATCGCTGGGCAAGATTGGACCTTATGACGCACCCGCTACAAAAAACTTTGTCAACGAACTCAAAAAACACATGACAATTGCAAAAGTTTGCGATAGCGGCAATCTTAGCGAGTGTTGGCCGAGTGAAACGGTTAATACCTATCAGAACAACAACCCCACTCTTTCATCCGTTTCCGTCAGCAGCCTAAAAAAAGGTACGGACTTAAAAGCGCTTGCACTGGGCAGTGGCGGAGAAGATACCGTAGGTATTGTGACGGGTGACGGCGTCCCGATGCTTTTAGTGTATTCACCAAAATGTGAGGCATTGGATGAAGTCAAAACTTACACATGGAGTGTCGAAGATGGCAAACCCGTTACAAACGCAACCACAAACTGTATAAGTGCAATTTTTGACATAAACGGCTCAAAAGGACCGAACAAGGTAGGACAAGATATCCGTACATTGAACTCATTATTTGGTTCTATTGATTTAGGTGCGGTATCAGTTTCAAAATCAGAATGTGAAGCCATGCTAAAAAACAGCAAATACGGCGTAAAAGAGTGCGGAGCAGATCCCGACTACTGGGCAGGCGGAATGAAGAAATGCGCGGATATGGGATTACATCTTCCTGACATGATGACACTTGCAAATATAGCTAACTCAAGATACGGCACGACATTAATCGGAGCATACACTCTATATGTCGGTTCACAATATGGCGAAAATTGCAGAGAGCAAGTCGCCGCTTGGTACGGTAGTCCAACCTCCTATATCTTCACTGAAGCAGAAATAATTTGTAACGCAAACACAACCCCTGACCCTTCATCAGGATTTCCAATCCCTTCCGGTAACTACTGGTCGAGTTCGGAGGCTTCCGCTGTATATGCGTACAGACGGTACTTCAACACCGATCGCAGTACCTGGTACAGGAATGCACGTTACAATAGCGACAGGTCGTTGTGCGTAGGTGATTAAAATTCCCCTATACAACATTTGACAATCTTCCGTGTCCAAAGTAAACTTGGGGTATGGAAGTTACGGTTATAGGTGCAGGTTTGGCAGGCTCGGAAGCCGCCTTACAGCTTGCAAAACGAGGAATAAAAGTTAAATTGTACGAAATGCGTCCAAAAAAAATGACGGGCGCTCACGTAAGTGGCAAATTTGCGGAATTTGTTTGCTCAAACAGCCTAGGGACGGCGGATTGCTCCAATGCGTCAGGATTGCTCAAAAAAGAGATGCAAATTTTGGGCGGCGAACTCATCAACATAGCATTTAACTGTGCCGTTCCCGCAGGAGGGGCGTTAGCGATTGACCGAGAAGGGTTTTCCGCTCATGTTACCGAAAAAATCACCAACAACGAAAACATCACCGTCATCCGCGAAGAAATAACCGAAATCCCTCAAGGGGTTGTGATTATTGCTTCAGGTCCTTTGACGAGCGAACCTTTGGCGCTCAAGATAAAAGAGTTTACCAATAGCGAACACCTCCACTTTTTCGACGCAATCGCCCCGATTGTCGAAGTTGAGAGCATAAATTTTGAAAAAGCGTTCTTGGCAAGCCGTTACGACAAAGGGGAAGCCTCTTACATAAACTGCCCGATGAACAAAGAAGAATACGAAAAATTTTACGACATACTCATAAACGCCCCGAAAATCGAATTGAAAGAGTTTGAAAAAGGTGCAAAATTCTTTGAGAGCTGTCTGCCCGTTGAGGTTCTTGCCTCACGTGGCGTTGACACCCTGCGTTTTGGACCGATGAAACCCGTCGGATTAGTCGACAAGCGAACGGGGGTTGAAAATTATGCCGTGGTTCAACTTAGGCAAGACAATTCCGCAAAAACCCTCTACAATCTTGTAGGCTTTCAGACAAACCTCAAGTGGGGGGCTCAAAAAGAGCTTATACATTCAATTCCGGGATTAGAGAACGCAAACATCGTTCGCTACGGGGTTATGCACCGCAACACCTTCATAAACTCCCCGAAACTACTCAATCCGACCCTACAGACCCGACAGAGAAATGACCTGTTTTTTGCGGGACAAATTACGGGGACGGAAGGCTACACCGAGTCGATAGCGTCAGGGTTAATCGCAGGTATAAACGCGTCCCGACTGGTTTTGGGACAAGAATTGATTAAGTTTCCAAAAGAAACCATAATAGGAGCATTAACAAACTATATTTCCGACACGGAACACACCAAATTTCAGCCGATTAACTCTAACTGGGGGCTTGTGCCGCCCGTCGAACTCCCGAAAAAAGAGCGGAAAAACAAGAAACTTAAAGCCGAACTCATAACAAAACGCTCGGTGGAAATGTTAAAAAAATTTGCAAAAGATTTTTCTATTGTAAACCCTGCGTAACAATCCCGCTACTTACGGGCTTTTGTGTTAGAATAGAAACTATGAAGAAGAGAAAGATTGTTGCTATTACAGTTACCGTTGTCCTGCTTGCGTTTATATTTCACAAGCTGAATTGGGGTGAGCTTGTCCAAACATTCAAGACCTTCAATTTCAAAAACATGCTCGGAATTGTTGTTTTCTACGTTCTTGGGCTGTATCTCAGAGGGGTTCGCTGGAAGGCACTTTTGATGAACGATCCTAAATATTCGGCACTACATTTGGGCGAAGTTTTCACCGTCGGAAGTATGCTGAACATTTTTTTGCCTGCACGTGCGGGGGATGTTTACAGGGCTTATTACCTCGGCAAAGTCAAAAACGAAAAGAAAATGAAGGTTTTCGGCTCGATAATCTTGGAAAGAACATTGGACGGAATAAGCGTTTTCCTAATCCTTCTCGGGGCTGTACTCTTATATTGCAAACAAGAATGGATTTTGAATATCACCTACGGGATAGGTGCTTTGTTTATCGGGAGTATGGTGGCGTTTTATCTCATCTTTAAGTATAACAAAATAAATTTCATCTGCGAAAAATTGGTGGAATTTTGCAAGATTTTTCCCGAAAAATTCTCAGCTGTTGCAGGAAAGCTTATCACAAAAACAGGCGAGTACGCAAACTCGTTTATGGAAGGGTTTGAAGTTCTCGACAGTTTCAAATATTCCATGATAGCTATTCTCTCAAGCATCGTCGTTTGGGGGCTTGAATGCTATGTCGTATACTTAATTTTGGGAAGTTTTAACCTCGGGTTAGGGTTTGCGGCAAGCCTCTTTGTCATAAGCCTTATTTCTTTCTCAACAATGATACCGTCAACCTCGGTATTCCTCGGACCTTACCAGTACGCATACATTTTGGCTTTGGGGATTTTCGGGGTCGAAAAGTCCACAACCCTTGCTGTTTCAACCGTTCACCAAGGAATTTTGATGGTAATTTTGACGATTATCGGCGTTTATTACCTTTTGAAGTTCAATATTTCCATTAAAGATATTGAGACGGAAGAAATCGCCGAACAAAAAGTTTAGGCAAAGTTTTTTTAAACTATTGCACCCAAGAATTTATTGTATTATCCTATAAGTATGATTAAGCAATTAAGACTAAAAAATTACATACTGATTGACGAACTGGAAGCGAATTTTCACCAAGGGTTGAACGTAATCACCGGGGAAACGGGTTCCGGAAAAAGTATTATGCTGAACGCACTCGACGTTGCTTTTGCACCTCGTGTGCCAAAAGACATAATAAAAACTAACACGGAAAAGGCGGTTATCGAACTTGTCATCGATAATTCCAAACATGATTTAAGGGAAATTTTTGAAGAAAACGGGATAGACGACTGCGGGTCGGAAATCCTTTTGACACGTGAAGTTACCCCAAACGCCATAAGAACCCGAATTAACGGGACGCCCGTCAATCAGGAAATCTTAAAAACGCTTAAATCCCTGTTTTTGGACATCCACTCGCAACACCAAACCTACGTTTTTATGCAACAAAAATACCAAATAAACCTTTTGGACAACTACGCCGCAAATGTTTACGGAAAAACTTTGGACGAGTACAAAGAATTGTACAAAGAATTTACGGAAACAAAACAAAAACTTGAAAATACAAAAAATTCCGTCAACGCAACCGAAAATCAGATCGATTTTTTGAAATTTCAGATAAACGAAATCGAAGCGGCGGAAATTAAAAACGAAAATGAGGAAGAAGATCTTGAACGTGAACTTGAAATTCTATCAAACGCCGAAAAGTTACGGGAACTTACGGGGCAGTCATACTGGGCGATAAATGGGGATGACGGCTCGATTATCGAAGCGTTGGGGAACATTAAACAAAATTTATCAAAAGCCGCAAGTCTTGACAATTCTTTGGAAAGTTTTGAGCAGCAGTTTATTGACGCACTCGAAAACTTGAAATCTTTGGCGACCGAACTTCGAGATTACAGTCAGAGTGTAGAAAGCAACGAACAGAGGCTCAACGAGGTTCAGGAGCGGTTGTTCATTTTTGACAAACTCAAACGCAAATACGGCGGAAGTCTGGAAAGTGTTTTGAAAACTTACGACCAATTAACGGAAGAATTAAGGGGAATTGAGTTTTCGGGACAAAACGTCGAAGAACTCGAACAAAAACTTTCGCAACTGCTTGAAAAACTCAACACGCTTGCCGATGAAATTTCCGAGAACAGAAAAAATTATGCAAAAGTTTTGTCCGTTTATATTCAAGAAAAATTGGAACAGCTCGACTTGCCAAAATCTCGGTTTGAAATTTCCGTCACGGGAAAAGAGCTTTCCTCAAACGGAAAAGATGACGTGGAATTTCTTATTTCCACAAACGTTTCCGAGGACTTAAAACCGCTTGCAAAAGTCGCCTCGGGCGGTGAAATTTCTCGTGTAATGCTTGCGATAAAGTCTATTTTTGCGGACTCGGACGACATCGACACCGTAATTTTTGACGAAATTGACACGGGAATTTCCGGCAAAGCCTCCCAAAAAGTTGCGGACGAAATTCAGACGCTTTCAAAGTCCCACCAGATAATTCTCATCACTCACCAGCCGATTATTGCGTCAAAAGCGGATAAACATTTTTACGTGAGAAAATCCCAGCAGGACGAAACAAAAGTCGAAGTTTACGTACTCCAGGGGGACAACAGGATTAAGGCACTGGCAGAACTTGCGGGCGGAGAGATTAACGAACAGTCCATGGAGTTTGCAAAATCCCTGCTCGAAGTGGGATTTAAAATCCTTTAACTAAAATTGCATTCATAGGGTACTAAGTGAAGTCCTAAGGAAGTGATGTTTTCT
>CAMAML010000105.1 GCA_945836835.1 uncultured cyanobacterium
AGATGGGTTTTACCGCCAATACGCTGGGAAACCACGAAATGGATGTTTTGCCGAGCAATCTTGCGGAAATTATAGACAATGCAAAATATAAACTTATGGCAATAAATACAACGGTTGATCCAAAAAGCCCGCTGTACGGAAAGTTTACAAACTCAATTATAGAAGAACACAGCGGCAACAAGTACGGGATTATAGGGATAGCACCGTCTGATGCTGCCGAAAGAGTTTCAAACGGCTCGGAAAAAGATGTTATTGTGGACGACTATCCGACGACCGAGAAGAAGGTTCAGGCGGAAGTGAACAGGTTAAGAGAGCAAGGCATAAATAAAATCATTATTCTTTCGCACAGCGGAAACGAAAACGATAAAAAGTTAGCCCAAAATACCGAAGGCATAGACATCATTTTAGGAGCACATTCCCATAACCTGATACAGGGAATTAAAAAAGGAGAAAACCTTTTCTATTCAAAATCGGGCGAACCCGTAGTAATTACGCAGGCAGGAAAAGACGGTGAAAATTTCGGGATTTTGAACGTAACTTTTGACAAAAACGGAGTTTTGACAAAAGTTCAGAACAACGTAATGCGAACAAGAGCTTACAACAGGACACAATCCTCGAGAGATGCGGTGCAGAGCATTATCGGGAAACCTGAGATTATCGGAAAAGTTGTCTCATCCGTACCTGCTCCCGAGGACAGACTTTTGAGCAACAACCCTGACGGAAACATTATTGCAGACGCTATGCGTGCGGAATTAGGGACGGATATAGCTCTTTTGAATGCGGGCAACATTCGCGGACACTTTGATGTCGGACCGGTAGACTCGAGGCTCGTAAGCGATATTACCCCGTTTGACGACAAAATGCTTATATGCAAATTGAGCGAGAAAGACCTGGTTCAAGCGGCAAAAGTTGGCGGAGCTTCAATACACAAAGGAAACCACAAACCAGGATTTTTGCTAGTATCAGGTTTGAAATACACACTTTCTTCCGACGGAACATTAAAATCAATGTCCAGAATTGATAAGGACGGAAACGAAATTCATATAGACATAAACAACCCGGATACCGAGCCAAAGTACACGGTTGCAATGGATGACTTTATGGCAACGGGCGGAGACGGCTACCTTGAGGGGAAAAACCTTGATGAAATGCTCATAAAGAAGTTTGATTTTGACAAGAACAAACTTGCCTGCGACTATATCAAAAAACTTCCTCAACCAATGACTATAAAATACGATGACCGAGTGACGATTGATAAATGAAGCTAATTACTGTTCATTCTCGTAGTGGTCTTTGTCTTTCATGAGTTTTGCAAAGTCGGAAGGTTTGATGCTTTGGACAAACTGTTTGAACTCCTGTGCCTCTTCTTCGTCTTTTGCCGAGTCCGTAGAGACCGATCCGCTTGAGATTACTTTCGCCGATACAAAAATCGGAGCGTCAACCCTTATCGCTATAGCGATTGCGTCCGACGGTCTTGCGTCTATCTCGATGTTCCTTCCGCTGTCGTCGACAAGGTACAATGTCGCAAAGTATGTGTCCTTCTCCACGTCGTTGATTTCGACTTTGTCCAGCTTATACCCCGCCTTTTCTATAACGTTTATTATAAGGTCGTGCGTCATGGGTCTCGCAACCGTAAGGTTTTCTATCTTACGTATAATCGCACTCGCCTCCGCCGAGCCTATCCAAATCGGAAGCGCTTTTCTGTTGTCTTTGTCGTGCAAAACAACTATCGGAGAGCCCGTTCTCGTGTCAAGTGCTATTCCCATAACTTTCATTTCTATCATTGTTCTTTAACCTCTTAATAAACATTTCTCTCTTAACCTTAGCACAAACAAACAAATTTTCAATGTTAAATCATTTGAAAATTATGACATCACTTTCCGTTAGTTCCGTAACTCTTTTGCTGACGGATGTTTGCCAAAACCCTTTTTTACCTTGTCTTGTTCCGAGAATTATCAGATCAATCCCTTTTTCTTTTGCGTAATCAGCAATTTTTACGGCAGGTATACCACTTAAACTTTCTTCCTCGTTTATACTCAACTCGTACTGTTTGAGTGTTTCGTTAAATTCTTCCAAAATATCGGCTGCATATTTTCTCTGCAACTCGCTAATCTTCATCAACCAATTTGTGTCAATGGAACCTTCAAGAAATAACAGGCTCGGATTTTCGAGAACTATACAGGCATAAATTTCCTTATCTTTAAGGTTTAAGAATTTTATTGCATCTTTAAGTGCAAGTTTTGAATTTGAGCTACCGTCGGTCGCAAAAAGTATCTTCTTCCCTTCGTTTTTGTGTTTTGAAATATAAACCGAGGTTTCGGAATGGTTGATTACGTCTCTCGACACAGAGCCGAGCCAGCGTTGAAGCCCTTTTTTACCGTTTGACCCCATAAGTATCAGGTCATAGTTACCGAATTTTGCGGTATCCAAAATTCCGCCGACCGTTTCACCGCAGTATTGTATACTTTTGCCGAAAGTAAGCCCGACCTCTTCTGCCGTTTCTTTGGCGTTTATGATTATATCGGAAGCTATTTGCGAACAAGTGTTTTCATAAGTCGCTATCTCAAGTGCGTACGTGTCGGGCAGGAACGAATAGTCAACCGAACAAAATATGTCGACCTCGGAGTTCGGTTGAATTTTTGCAAAATTTCTCAGAGCATTAAAACTTATCTCCGACCCGTCCGTGCAAAATAATATTTTCATTTATATTTTCTCCTTTATTTTTCCATAAATTATTTAACTTATGTTAAGCAAAATTACATTCTCCGGTTGTTTATTCATTTTTCTGCTAAAATAGTTATGTAAGGTCTTATAGTATGAATTCAGGTTCGGAATGTCTGTTGATGAAAAGGTAAACCTTCGGGAATATAAAAACTTAATAGAAACAATAGCAAAGGTGGAATATGTTAAAATTTCGTCCTCCAGACTTGTTGAGTTGCCCGAGCTTATTAATATCGGAACGCATACGCTCTATATTCTTTTTAAAAGCAACCCTCCCGAGCATTACAACAACACGTATCTTTCCACGGCAATCAAGTGGGCTATAAGAAACGAAGTCAGAAGACGTTACAAGTGGTACTCTCTTAAAAATCGAAGACAGGCAGAAGGGGATAGTGACAGTCAGGAGGTCAGATGTGAAGTTTACAAGACCATTTTGTCCATAGACGAGTTGCAGGATGCGGAAGTTCCGACACAGATTAAATCAGAAGGCAGAACCCCCGACGAGAATGTGGAGTTTATCGAGCTTAAAGCGGAAATTATGGAGTCCATAAAAAAATTACCTAAAAGAGAGAAGGAACTTATTGAATACAAATTCTTCAAGGAAAAGAAATTACGGGAAATTTCCGAGGAAGTCGGGATTTCGCAGTCAAGAATTTCAAGAATTATTCAGACCGGTTTGGACAAGGTCAAAAAAGACTTGAAAAAACGGGGGGTTATTTAAGATGAAAAATATATTTGAAAAAAGCAACAATTCCGAAAGTATTATGTTTTCGGACGAAGAAGAGAACTTAGACTTTTTAGATAAGTCTTTGTTAAGAGAAGGGGAAGTCGGCTTGCCCCAAATCGGCGAGCTGGAGGTTATGCGACACTATAAAGAACTTTCCGACAAGAATTTTTGTATCGAAAAAGGGGTTTATCCGCTCGGCTCCTGTACAATGAAATATAACCCCAAGGTTAACGAGGTTTTGGCAAGTTTGGAAGGGTTTGCAAACCTTCACCCTTCAACGCCCGACAAATACGCCCAAGGGGCGTTGGAGCTTATGTTCAAGTTACAGGAAAAATTGAAGAAGATTACAGGCATGGATGCGGTTACTCTTCAGCCGGCGGCGGGGGCACATGGCGAGCTTACGGGAATGATGATTGTGAAAAAATATTTTGAACACATCAAAGATAATCGAAAAAAAGTCATTATCCCCGACTCCGCTCACGGGACAAACCCATCGAGTGCAAAGATGTGCGGGTTTGACATCGTCAACGTTAAATCAAACGAGAGAGGACAGGTCGACGTTGAAGATTTGAAACGCCTCGTAGATAAAGACGTTGCGGCAATTATGATGACGAACCCGAATACGCTCGGAATTTTTGAAGAGAACGTAAAAGAGATTTCTGAAATTATGCACGCAAACGGCTCACTTCTTTATTATGACGGAGCAAATTTCAACGCAATTATGGGATATACAAACCCTAAAAAAATGGGGTTTGACATCGTACATGTGAACTTGCACAAGACATTTGCAACTCCGCACGGCGGAGGCGGTCCGGGGGCGGGTCCCGTTGGTGTTGTCGAGAAGTTGAAAGATTTCTTGCCCGTACCTGTTATAGGGTTTGACGGGGAGATGTATTTTAAAGATTACAATCTTGAAAATACTATCGGTTCGGTTAAGGCATTTTACGGCAATTTCGGGGTCTTGGTAAGGGCTTACGCATACATTCTTATGATGGGCGACAATCTTAAAGAGGCTACCGAAAACGCCGTATTGAACGCAAATTATATCAAAGAAAAACTTAAATCGGCATACGAATTTCCGTTTAACGAACCTTCTATGCACGAATTTGTAATGAGCGGGGAACGCCAAAAAGAGAACGGAGTTTCGACCCTAAATATTGCAAAAAGACTTATGGATTTTGACGTTCATCCTCCAACTATTTATTTCCCGCTGATTATCCACGAGGCGATAATGGTTGAGCCTACGGAGTCGGAAACCAAAGAAAAGTTAGACGAATTCATCGAGATTATGCTGAAAATAGCAAAAGAGGCGGAGGAAACCCCTGATATGGTCTTGACGGCACCCCATATGACGCCCGTTAAGAAGGTTGACGAAACATTGGCGGCAAGACATCCCGATTTGACGTTTAAAGAATAACAAAAAATTTACCAATCACAAAAAGAGAAAAACTATGAGCAAAGAAAAGAAAAAATTAAAAGTTGCATTTCCCCATATGGGAAACATATATATAGCTTGGTCGGCAGCGTTAAGAAAAATCGGGGTAGAGCCTTATATACCGCCGTACACTAATAAAAAAACGCTATCTTTGGGGACAAAAAACTCGCCCGAGGCGATATGTTTGCCATACAAACTTATATTGGGAAATTTTGTCGAGGCAATCGAGGGCGGAGCGGATTACGTTGCGATGATTTCATCTCCGGGGTGTTGCCGATTGGGCGAATACGGCGGTTGTATTCATAACGCTTTGGTTGATATGGGGTATAACGCAAATTATATCGAATTGACTCTTTACGACGGGATTAAGGGAATGTTCGATTTCTTGAAAAAAATTAGCGGGTCGAGCAATTACGTTCTGTTTGCAAAGGCTATTGTTTTAGCGATAAGAAAAGTCTTTTTGATTGACGATTT
>CAMAML010000106.1 GCA_945836835.1 uncultured cyanobacterium
TCACGAATGTGCAGGAGAGAATTAAGAAAGAGCAAGTAAGAACGGTTAAGTACAAGCTCACCAAGGCAACGGACAGCATGAAGTCATTGGACAAAATAGGACCGTATGCCACGACTGAAGCGTTTGTAAACGAACTCAAAAAACATATGAGTATCGCAAAAGTTTGTGACAACGATAGTTTAAGCCAATGCTGGCCGACAACTACAATCAACCTAACGGACGGGACACGTGATGTAAACGACATCAAAACAGGTACAAACCTTATGGCGTTGTCGCTCGGCACGGGTTCGACAACAACCATGGGTATTGTAACAGGTGACGGTGTCCCGATGATTTTGGTTTATTCGCCTGTTTGTAACCCGTTAGACCCCGTAAAATCTTACACGTGGTCGGTTGTGGACGGCAAGCCCGAAACAAACGCCACGACAAACTGTATAAGTGCAATATTTGACATAAACGGAGCAAAAGGGCCAAACAAAATCGGGCAAGACGTAAGAACCCTCAACTCCTTGCGTTGCAGATGATGGCATCAGATTCGTTTATTCGGTACAGGTTATTGCCATCCCATGCTAAGATTTGAGCTTGACAATTATCGCCGTACGCTGGTCCCAGATACATTGTGTATGCTCCAATTAATGTTGTGCCGTATCTTGAGTTTGCAATGTTAGCAAGCGTCATCATGTCAGGCAAATGTAAGCTCATATCCGTACATTTCTTCACTCCGCCTGCCCAGTAGTCGGTATCATAATGGCACCCTTTTACGTCGTATTTGCTGTTTTTTATCATGGCTTCACATTCTGATTTTGAAACTGATACTTCTCCTAAATCGACCGAACCAAATAATGAGTTTAGGGTACGGATATCTTGCCCTACCCTGTTAGGACCTTTTGCTCCGTTTATGTCAAATATTGCACTTATACAGTTTGTTGTGGCGTTTGTGACAGGTTTTCCGTCCTCGACCGACCACGTGTAAGTCTTAACTTCATCCAATGCCTGACATTTTGGAGAATAAACAAGCAACATTGGTACTCCGTCACCCGTCACAATACCTACGGTATTTTCATTACCACTACTCAATGCCAGAGCCTTTAATCCCGTACCTTTTGTTAAAGTCCTGATTGAGGTCGGCGTCAAGACATTTTCAGCCGTATGTATGTTAACCGTATCACTAGGCCAGCATTCACCAAGATTTCCGCTATCACAAACTTTTGCGATTGTCATGTGTTTTTTGAGTTCGTTGACAAAGTTTTTTGTAGCGGGTGCGTCATAAGGTCCAATCTTGCCCAGCGATTTCATCTTGTCGGTAGCTTTTGTGAGCTTGTATTTAACAGTCCTAACTTGCTCTTTCCTCACTCTTTCTTGAATATTTGTCACCAACGTCGGCATGGTCACCGCCGCCACAACACCGATTACGCCGATGGTGATTAGAACCTCTGCAAGAGTAAAACCCCTTTTTACGAGGCGTGGAGAACCTTGTGTCGCTTCGTCTCCACTCATAAGTGGACTATGTCCACCTTCTGCAAGAGTGAAGGCGTTAAGTTGTTTATTTTTTTTGTCCATGAGTTTATCTCCTTTTATTATGTTTTTGTCTTTTTATTTGTCCGTACCCCTGGACATTGCGAAACTTCCCAATTCTAACTTTACGCTCATATTAAATCCCTCCATTTTTACCTGCCATATACATATTCTATATTATTTTTCCAATTTTGTCAATATTTTATTACCTTTTATTTCGTGTTAATGCCGTCTGATTATTTTATCATAAAAGAAAGGAACAAATATGAGTTTAAAAGACGCTTTTGCAAAAAGATTAAAACAGGTCAGAAAATCCCGAGGTATAACGCAGGAAGAACTCGCCGAGCTTGTTGGCGTTGCTCCTAGGCATATTTCGTTTATCGAAACGGCAAGGAGTTTTCCTTCGTGCGAATTGACGGAAAGGTTATGCAATGCCTTAAATATATCCTATTCCGCCCTTTTTGATTTTGAGGACGAATTGACAAGAGAAGAGTTAATCGAAAAAATTTCAGAACTCATCAACAGGGCTGACCTGAAAAAATTAAAATCGTTTTATAAAATAGTAAGCGAAACCATCTAGGATTTTTCCCCACATCCTCGTCCGCAAAAAAACGAGGATGCCAAAAACATCCTCGCTCTTTAAGTTAACCTAAACCTAGATTAAGCACCGATTGCGGCGTTGATGTCGTCAACCATTTTGTCCACGTCAAATCCGTGAACCTTTGCACCGGCTTCAAGGTTTTCAAACCTTGCCGCAGCACACCCTAAACATCCCATGCCGTACTTTTGGAAAACTTCGATGCTTTCAGGGAAGTTCTGTGCGACTTCCAAAATTCCCATATCCTTTGTAACTTTTCCTGCCATAATTTTTTCTCCTTATGTTGACTTTTGCTAGCTTTTCATTAATTAAATAATACTACAAAAACGAAAAATATTAAATTGTGACGGAAGGCGGTAAAATTATGGAATTTTTTAAGAACTTTTACAAAGAAGATAAAATCGTCGGGTTGTGTGCCTTCAAAAAAAAGAAGTCAATGAGCTTCAAATTCACTCCAAATGACAAATATGACACATCAACCTTCTTTGGTAACGGCAGATTTAACCCGAATATGTTCAGGTAATTCCAATAAAAAAACATGTAAATATTTGTTAACAAACAGATGTCGATACCTAAAGTTTTTTGCTCAAAAAGCCGATATTGTGAATGATAGGAAAATTATAATCGAAAGGAACGAGTAAGAACCAATGGGATTAGCGGCATCACAAGCAAGATTTCTGGCGATTACGGCCCGCAAAGCGGACTGTGAATACCGTTCAATGGAATTGAGCGAGGAACAGCTTTCTTTGTCCAGAGAGCTTGAAGCTGCTACGGAAGATTACCAAAACTCGATAAATGCAACAAAATTGGTTTGGGATTTGGACGGTTCCGGCGATTATATGTACGATTTGAATTATAATACGATGATGTCTCCGTCGGAGGCTAACAAGTATACCCCTTACATGCTTGCAAGAACCGACGGGAAACTTGCGATGAACGATTCATTTACATCATCTCTTTATAATGCGATTAAGGATGTATTGGGCGAAGATGCCGTAAAAGCAATGTTTACGGATGACGGGCAAACCTTTAAAGGTTTGTGTGATTATACGGACAGCACCGATACAAAAGTTATTGTATCAGACGATCAAAAGAACATGATATATTTGAAATATTTGGAAGAACTCCAAAAATCGAATGCAATTTCAACAACCAATGCGGTTGCTGCAGGTTCGACGGGCTTGCTTACAACTGCAGGGTTAGGCGGAGACTTAATGGGTCGTGAAACCGCAAACCAGATGTACCTAACAACAATGTTAAATTATATAGATATGATTGTTGCAAACGCTGTCAGCGGATATTATCCGCCGGGGTCAAGCGAAGTCGCACTCGCCGATGATTTGACTTTCTGCTTTGATTACAGTGCATATAATAAATCCGCAGATTTAAGCGGTGATAACGGAGTAAAATCGATAGATACCGGTTTTGTTAACAAGTCTGACGCCGCAACCATAATGATGAACGGCAGTTACTGTTCAAACACTACTTATACAACAAATTCGGACGGTAAATATGAAGGAATTTCAACCTCCGGAGCATTTACTTTGGCTGATTTATTGGATGAAGATATAGCTTTGATTGTAACAGGTGCAGGCAATACAACCTTTAACCACGTTTTGGACAATATAACGAACGCAATTAATGTCGGTAACGGACAGGGTGCATCCGCATTTACATTGATAATTAATAAAGATGTAACCGAATGGTATGATGAAGTTGCGGGGGAGGGAGCCTTGGCATCTTTGAAAAAAGACGAACTTGCCGTCTTAACTTACGTAGACCAGTTGGCAAAAGCGATGTGGGGATTGTTAATGCCTGAAGAGCCGACTGATACCGACTTGAATGCTTTCTATACATCTATGTCGGATTTGATTTCCAGATTTAGAATTCCTACCTCAAAAGACGGTTATGTAGACTTGGGCGGGAAAGGAAGCACTGAAGGAAACGCCAAAACAGCAGCAGCATATTCCACAAAGTATAACTGTTGGGTAAAAAAAGGAAACCAATGGTCAATAAACCTTTCCAATATGGCAGAAACCTTCCTGACAAACTTCTGTAACGGTATGGACGGTTACACAAATGACTTCGGAATTTTCCAAAAAGTTAATGCATCTTACTACGTAACGGATGAGCCTGACTATATATACACGATTAACAGCGGAGAAACCGCCGACGAAGACATGTGGTGTTCCGAATTTTACAGCATAATTTTCAATACGCTTTGCCAAAACGGTTCGTACGTAAACGACCAGCTTGGCGATAGCGAATATTTACAAAACGCAATCAAAAACGGACAATTATTCGTAGTATCACAGGGTTCGGACAACTATTTTTACCAGTCAAGATACGCACAGATTAGCGGAGATCACATTGTGGAAGTTTCTGATACGGACGCAATCGCACAGGCAGAACGCGAATATACAATAGCAAAATCCAAAATTAACGTAAAAGAAGAAAAAGTTCAGCTTGAACTTAAGCGGGTAGATGCGGAATTAAGCTCTCTCAATACGGAATACGATACCGTAAAGAGCTTAATATCAACAAACGTACAGAAGGTCTTCTCACTGTTCCAAAGTTCGTAAAGCCGAATGGTAAATAAAATATGTAACATTTCTTATCATATTTTGAGAAAAACCTGCATGAGTGTTATAATGAACATGCTATTTATATTTCGGCTAGTGTAAATCTTAACAGGGGGGAATGAAATCACTTCCTGTTTTTTTTATTGAGAAAAGAGGAGCTGAGGACCTCTGCAAGCGGAAAACGTTAAAATGTTTTTGGGGGACAAATGATGTATCCAAGGTTAAAAATAAGAGTTGAGGAAAAAATTTTTTGTAGTATAATTGAGGGTGAGCGGAGCGTGTGCCTGTAGCTCAGTAGAATAGAGCGTTGGTCTCCGAAGCCAAAGGTCACGGGTTTGACTCCCGTCAGGCACAGATTAAAAAAACAAAAAAATAAAACAGAAAAACGGGTTCGTAGCTCAGTAGGATAGAGCAACGGTTTCCTAAACCGGAGATCGAGGGTTCGACTCCCTCCGGGCCCAAATTTAAAAAGCCTCGACGAGGGGCTTTTTTGATATGAGGAGGGAGGCGAACCCACAAGGCGAAGCCTTGTCCGGTTCGAGCGGTCGGCGGCAGAGAGCGGAGCAATTTGTTTGGAGGAACAAAGTTCCGAAAACAAATT
>CAMAML010000107.1 GCA_945836835.1 uncultured cyanobacterium
CCTTCGTCTCCACACAAGAGTAGCCTTCGGCTACCCCTTCGTCTCCGTACAAGAGCGGACTACGTCCGCCTTCGGCAAGGGTAAAGGCGTTTAGTTGTTTAAATTTTCTATTCATAAATAAACCTCCTTTGTTATTTTGTATTCCAGTCTATCTTCAAGATTTTGCCGTTGTTACTTTGTCCCATAAATGGGATACATCTAAATATATTATAGTCTTATAATCCCAAATATGGAACATGTTTGTTAAGAAATTTGAGGGTTTTGTTACATTGAAAAAAAGAGAAAGTGAATATTGTAAAATTATCGGGGCGGCGATTAGGGCGTTGAGGATTGAAAAAACCGGCAAGAGTCTGTGTATGTTTGCTTATGAAAACGATGTCCCAAGATCCACATTATCGAGAATTGAAAAGGGAACTAACGAGGCACAGCTCGTTACTTTAAAAAAGATTGCAGAAGGGTTTGGTTGGTCAATGTCGGAATTTTTCTCGAATGTTGAAAAGGAGTTGCCCCAAAATTTTAGGATTTTTGACGATGAACATTATTAGTCAGAGATTTTTGCGGCGACATTCTTTTTACAGTGATAGTTGGTGTTATCGGCTTTATTGTGCCTAATAAAAAACTACTTGCAAGAACGTAAAAAATATGGTTTAATAAGTTTGGAATTATTTTATGTAAAGGTAATTTTGAGATGTTAAAGTATTTTTTAGGCTCATATCTTTTTACAGCACTTTGTCTTGTCGGTGCTTTTATCTGGGGAAACCACGTTCACCCCGGTGCAGGGCTGCAGTGCGTATTTATTGCACTCGTTTTAGGGGTGTTGGAAGTCAGTTTGTCGTTTGACAACGCCGTTGTTAACGCCATGAAGTTAGAGCATATGTCCGAAAAATGGCGCCATAGGTTCATCACTTGGGGGATTGCGATTGCTGTTTTCGGGATGAGATTTGTGTTCCCGATTTTGGTTGTTTCAATTTTTGCAAAATTGAGTATGCTCGAAGTTTTTAAGGTTGCAACGACCGATCCCGATACTTATGCGGGATATCTTCACCAAACGCACGCCCCGATTGTTACTTTCGGCGGGCTGTTCCTTATAATGTTGTTTCTTAACTATTTCTTTAACCACAAAAAAGAAGTTCACTGGATAAGATGTATCGAGGCACCGCTTTCTCATTTGGATCATTTTAAGGGGATTGAAATAATAATCGCTTTGCTTTTGGTTTTAGCAACCCAACAGGTTGTGCCGACGGCGGAAAAACTTCCTGTCGCAATTTCAGGAATATTCGGGATAATAACTTTTCTTGCAATAGAAGGTTTGGCACACTTTTTGGAAAAACACGAAGAAATTCGAATGGCAAAATGTGCGACGACAAACGTTGCCTGCTCGGGCTTAATAAGTTTTATTTATCTTGAATTAATCGACGCCTCATTCTCGCTTGACGGGGTTTTGGGTGCGTTTGCACTGAGTAAGGATATTATAATAATTACTCTCGGTCTTTCAATCGGTGCGATGTTTGTAAGGTCGTTAACCATAATGCTTGTGGAAAAGAAAACTCTTGCACAGTTCAGATACCTTGAACACGGCGCTCACTGGGCAATCGGAGCTTTGGCGGGGTTAATGCTGATTTCTACCGTGAAAGAAGTTCCCGAAGTTATAACAGGGGTAATCGGGTTAGGGTTTATTGTTGCGGCGTTCGGCTCGTCGGTTTTGCACAACAAAAAACTCCAAAACCTTATCGCTGAAAATTCGGACACTGAAACGAATAGTGAAGGCGGAGAAAATGCTTAAACTTCCGCTCGTAACTTTTGTCGTAACTTCTTATAACTACTCGAATTTTATTGAGCAGACGCTGGAAAGTATCAAAAATCAGAGTTACAAAAACTTTGAAATAATCGTTGTGGACGACTGTTCCAAGGATAATTCCGTGGAAGTTATTGAGCGGTTTATTCAATTTAATCAGGATTTAAGGATAACGCTCATTAAACACGACAAAAATATGGGACAACTTGCCTCTATGCTAGACGGGTTGAGGATTTCAAGCGGAAAGTTTGTAAGCTTTGTGGACTCGGACGACGTTTTGCTGGAAAAATACGCAGAAACTCACATTCGTGTTCACCTTTCGACAAGTGTTGCTTTTACGTGTTCTCAAGTGGCGGAAATCGACGAGAACAACGAAATCCATACGACTTATTCGGTTGCCTCGCCCCAAAGAAGTTTGGCACAACAGGTAAAAACTTTGGACGAGTTGTTGGAAGTTGACAGTGAAAAAGTTGAGTTTGAACAGTTGAAAGGGAAACGTTTTGGGGGGTGGTACTGGTCCCCCGACAGCTCTGCGATGTTTAGAAAATCCTCAATAGAAATTGTTTTAAACTACAAAACGCCCGAGAAGTGGCGGGTTTGTCCCGATAAATTTCTTTTTAATTTTGCACACCTGACGGGCGGGTCGATTGTTGTTTATGCTCCGCTTGTTGCATACCGCAGGCATTCACAAAATGCAGGCGGAACGGATTACGTGTGCGGGGATACAAAATACAACAACGACGCAGCGACCCGACGGAATATAAAAAACAACATCAAAATCCGTCCCGACACTTTCCGATTTTTGGTCGAGAATAAAAGAGAGTTCGTCAAAAAATACGGTACACGCGGGTTTTTGAAATTTGTTTTTAAAGTTGTTTTTGGAGCTTAATATAACCCCATTTCAATAACTTTTTGGCAAATTCTTACCGTATTTAAAGCCGCCCCGATACGGAGGTTGTCCGCAACGCACCAGAGTGAAATCCCGTTTTCAAACGCCAAATTTTTTCTTATACGCCCGACAAAAACAGGGTTTACGCCCGAAGCATCACGGGTTGTCGGATATTCAAAATTATCCGGGTTGTCGATGACTTCTATCCCGAAAGATTTTCTCATAATCTCTCTGACTTCGTCAGGGGTAATATTTTCTTCAAACTCAATGTCTACCGCCTCGGAATGTCCGTTATAAACAGGTACACGTGCCGCAGTGCAGGAAATCGGCAAGTCAGACGGAAGATGAAGGATTTTTTTTGTTTCGTTGACGACTTTCATCTCTTCTTTTGTGTAGCCGTTTTCCGTGAACACGTCTATCTGCGGGATAACGTTGAAAGAAATAGGTTTTTTAAATGCTTTGTTTTCAAAATCTTCCCCGTTTAAGGTTGCCTTTGTGTTGTCCGTAAGCTCGTTTATTGCAGCCAAACCTGCTCCCGAAACAGCCTGATAAGTTGATACGATAAGCCTTTTGATTTTTGCTTTTTCGTGTAAAGGTTTCAAAACGAGCATTAATTGAGAAGTTGAGCAGTTAGGGTTTGCGATAATCCCCTTGTGGTTTCTCAAATCTTCGTCGTTAACGTATGCGATTACGAGCGGAACGTCTTTGTCCATTCTGAAAGCACTCGAGTTGTCGATTAAGACCCCGCCACGTTTTACTATTTCGGGTGCAAATTTTTGGGAAGTACTCCCGCCTGCCGATGCAAGAACTATGTTTACGTCGTCAAAACTTTCAGGTGTTGCCTCCTCTACCGTGTAAGTTTTTCCTTGAAATTCAAGTTTTGTCCCCGCACTCTTTGGACTTGATAGAAATTTTATCTCGTTAAACTCAATCTTTAATTCGTCGATAATTTTTGTAATCTCTCTTCCGACAACTCCGGTTGCACCGAGAATGGCTATATTTGGTTTTTGCATATTTTTTCCTTTATTTTATATATCTGTCAAACTCTTAAAATTTTTACCAATTTGTTCGTGTCATTATTTCTTTACCTTTTCGGTCGTACATCTTTGATTTGTACCAAAGATACTTAAATACCCCGTCCGAGTTGTAAGTGTACTGGATATCTTTTGACACGAAATAAATCGTTCCCGCAATCGTTCCGTTTGAGCGGTATTGGACGGAATAGTAAGGGAAATTCGGGTAATTTTCGCTCATATAATCCACGTACTGCAACCGCCCCAAAACGTCGTAGTAGAAAGCATGGTTCAGGTTATTTTTGTACTGAATTGCGTACATATAGAGGATTTGTTGGTCCTTAAACGTCTTGAAAAATGATGAAAGGTTTGCGTCCTTTGTCTCTTTGACGTCATTGTATGCGAGCCTGTAATGCGTCATACGGTTTGCGTCTTTTAGAAAAATTTTGTACTCAGAGCGAAACTCTTTTTTGTTAAACTTAGAAATTTCGTTGTTGTCAAAGATTTCACTACGATAATGCTCTATCATCTCGTCACGCTTGACCTGTTTCATATTGACCCAGTCAAAATCGACTCCGCCCGTAAGGAGCGTAACCTTTTCGGAGTTTTCTGTGTCAGGTGTGGAAATTTCTTCTTGAGCAACCACTGCCGAAGAACAAGTCAAAAATGCCAAAATTGTTATTATAAAACCGATTTTTTTCATAAAACTTCCTCATATTTTAAGGAATACACATTTCCCTTAAAGATAAGGATATCATAAAAAATCTAAACGGGCAAAATGTAACATTAAAACGGGCGGACACAGTCCGCTTTTGAGTGGGTAGCCGAAGGCTACTCTTGTGTGGAGACGAAGGGGCACAAGGTTCTCCACGCCTCGAGGTCGACAACTTTTTAATCACCTACGCACAACGCATAGCGCGCGACGTAACGGTATCCGTTGTAGTAGCTCGAGAGGGAGGAAGGGCCGAAGTCCCGTACGTACGCGGTCGCTGCGGAACCCTCACGGCTCGACCAATGGTAGCCCCTAAAGGATGAGACCGGTGAAGAATATTCTGCGTTTGAAGGAGGGATCTTACAGCTCCAGCTCGGGTATTCGGTGCATATTTCTGGGTCAAATGCAACTTGTTCGTAAACGCCGATCGGTACGCCGAATTGCAGGGTTGCGATTTGTGCTAAGGTTTCCATGCTTGGTAGGTGTAGACCTAAATCGTGGCATGCCTTGACGGCTCCGCCCCATTTGTCTTCTTCAAGTTTGCTATAGTCGGTTCCGTTCCAGCCGCTGTAACAGTTTGTTATACCGAGTTCATTTTTGTATTTGGTACATTCGGCTTGTGTTAGTGCAGGGTAACTCGAACCAAGGAAAACCATGCCAAGTAACGAGTTCATGGTGCGGACGTCTGTACCTAGTTTGTTCGGACCTTTTTTGCCGTTTATGTCAAAGACCATGCTGACACATCCTGCAGTTGCGTTGGTCTCAGGCTTGCCGTCAACTACCGACCACGTGTATTGTTTTGTTTCGTCTAACGATTGACATTCTTTGCCGTAAGTTAAGATAATTGGCGTCCCGTCACCTGTCACAATCCCGACTGTATCCAT
>CAMAML010000108.1 GCA_945836835.1 uncultured cyanobacterium
AGGTTAATAATTGCAGTAAGATTAGAGGGTTGCCCGAAATCATAAGAAATGTCATAAATAAACCGATAAAGATTATCGAGCCGACTTTGGATAAGACAGAAAATATCGGGATAAAGGATTTTTGTATAGAAACCGCCCGTCAGCTCGGGATTTACGACCTTAATTTGATTGAAAGTGCGATTAGACACGGTTGGGAAATGTACGACAATTTCCTCAAGATGACAAAAAGCGGGGTTGATTACCATAGGGCGATCAGATATGCCGTAAAAGGTGAAATGAACTTAGCGGACGAACGTGAGGTCAAACCGATTTCCGTTGTGATTATGGCACACGGATACAACCTTTACGATGAGAGAATTTCGCTTAACCTGATTAAAAAGCTCAACAAAATGGACGTAAAAGTTTATACGGCACTTGATATTGACAGGGAAACTTCCCTTAATTCCATATACGAACTCGGCGAAATTCAGTATTGGGCAAATGAGCTTGATTTGACGGGGGTTGCGGGGTATTATCTTTTAAATCGAAAAGTCGACGGGATAATAGCTCTTTCGGCGTTTGGGTGCGGACCCGATTCCCTTATGGTTGACGAAATTGCATACCATGCAAAGCGGAAAAATATGCCGATGTTGCACCTTACGATAGATGAGCATACGGGGGAAGCCGGGTTTGTAACAAGGCTTGAGGCGTTTGTCGACATGCTTATGAGAAAGAAAAGAAAACGTATTTCAAAACAGAATGTTAAAGTTCGTCCTGCGTACGATAAAATCGGAAAAACTATTGAAAAGGTATTGGTGGAAAGGTAATGGCAAGTAAGTTCAAACTGGAATTGAATACGTATTTGGGTGCCGTCCATATCCATACAACAAATTCGGACGGCTCGGGGAGCGTTGCGGAAGTTGTTTATGCCGCAAAGCAGGCGGGGCTGTCTTGGATAATCATTACCGACCATAACAATATGAATGTTGAAGAAGGTTTTTATAACGGGGTTTGCGTTATTGCGGGCGAAGAGATTTCTCCGCCAAACAATAACCATTATTTGGCATTCGGGATAAATTCCGCAATTCAGCCTGATGATGAAGAAAATCTTCAAAATACGCTTAATTCGGTTCGGGAACAGGGCGGTTTCGGGTTTGCGGCACATCCCGACGAGAGGTTGTCAAGAAACAATTCTTACTCTCCGATTAGGTGGACTGACAAGTCCGTTATCCCGGACGGAGTTGAGATTTGGAACTGGTTTTCGATGTGGGGTGATTATTTGAACGAGAAAAATTTATTTACCCTTGCTTCTTCCTTCTTATTCAAAAATTCGCTTGTAAAACGCCCTCACGAAGAAACCTTGAGATGGTGGGACGAATTAAATGCTTCGTCCGACAAAATCGTGCCTGCAATCGGTGGCGTAGACGCACATGCGATGAAGGTCAGAAAATGTTTTTTGCCTTTAACAATCTTCCCTTACAAAACCATGTTAAAGACGATAACAAACGTTATTTCGATGGAAACTCCGCTCTCGGGTGATTTCAGAACCGCAAAAAAGCAAATTCTAAATACCTTAAAAAGCGGAAATAACATCGTATTCAACCGTCGTGTCTCAAAAGGGGTGCCGAGTGTTCGAGTTTTCAACAAGGAAACAATGGTAACTCCGGGCGGGCGGATAAAACTTGACAGGGAAACTTTTATAGACATAAAAGCCCCGAGGGAAGGTATTATTCGGATTATAAAAGACGGGAAGGAGTTTAGCTCAAAACTTCGTACAAAGTATAAAACACTTTTGCCGGAGGCGGGGAAATATCGGGTCGAGATATTGTTTGACGGTTACGGGTGGGCGTATTCAAACCCTATTGAGGTAGTTTTGTAGTATGGTGGAAAACGTAGAAAAAATACAATCGAATACTTTTTCACAAATGGATAATTCCATAAAGGCTAAGGACAGGATTATCGCATGGCCTCGTATGGGGCGGATTGATATTCCGCTGAAAGCCTTGTTGGTATCTCTCGGTGCAAAAGTGATAATTCCTCCTTATAACAGCAACGAGGCGTTGGAAATCGGGGTGAAAAACAGTATTGAAGGGATTTGTCTGCCGTACAAACTGAACCTTGCAAATTATATTATGGCACTTGAAAAAGGGGCAAATACCTTGATGATGTTTCAGGCTCCGGGGTCTTGCAGGTTGGGAAATTACACCAAAATGGCTCAAAAAACTCTTAAATCCATGGGGTATGAGTTCGATATGGTGATTTTTGATATGTACAAAAGCCAAATGGTTCAGACCGTAAGAGCGTTCTGGCATGTAACAAGAACGATTAACCCTTACAGGTACTTAAAAGGGTTTGGGCTGGGGTTTTTGAAGTTTTTTGCGATGGATGATGCCGAAAAAATGTTGTGGAAAATTCGACCTCGTGAAATTAAACGAGGGGACGCCGAAAAGTGCTACAACAAGTGGCTTGACATTATCGATAAGACAAATTCTTTGTGGGGAATGTGTTTCTTATTTCGCAAAATGAAAAAAGATTTTGCAAAAATCCCGATTGTGAATAAAAAAGTTCCCGTCGTATATCTTTTGGGCGAATTTTTTGTTCTGCTCGACCCTTACACAAACCAAAATATAGAAAAAGAACTTGGCGAAATGGGGGTTGAGGTTCAGCGTCAGATAATGTTCGGGGACTGGCTTGGGAATATTCTGATACCGTCTTTTATGGGAAAACGTGAGACGCATAGAGAACGAGCGGTCAGATATGCCGAAAAATATATGAAACGTGCAATCGGCGGGGAGTGCATAGAAACCGTCGGGGATACGGTTTTTGCCGCACGCCACGGCGTCGACGGGGTAATCCATCTTATGCCGTTTTCGTGCATGCCCGAAATCGTTTCGCAGAATATTTTATCAAAAGTTTCAAAAGAAGAAGACATCCCGATTTTGACCCTTGTGCTGGACGAGCAGACGGGGAAGGCGGGGTATATGACAAGAATTGAGGCGTTTATAGATTTGGTTAAACGCAAAAAAGATAAAAAGGTTTTAAATAAAAACAGTAAAGAGAAGAAAAAGGAGATGTGTCTTGAATAAATCCAGAAATCAAATGACATTGGAAAGAATTAAGTATTACCGTCATCTTTTCGGCGGGGCTTTAGAGTGCATACAAAGCAGATTGTCGAAGAACCCGAAACCATTGTGTTTCTCGTTAATGGTTACGAGCAAATGTAACTGCGATTGTGATTTTTGCTTTTGGAAACATAAAAAAGGCAATGACGACATGCCAAAAGAAGAGATTATCCGACTTTTAACCGAGGCGGGGCAGTTAGGCTATATGGACAGCATTCTTTGGGGCGGGGAACCGCTTTTAAGACAGGATTTTACCGAAATTACAAAAGCCTCCCATGATGCGGGGTTGTATACCAAAATTGCGACAAACGGCTGGTTTTTGGAGCAAAATCCGGGGTTCGGGCAATATACGGACTTGATGTTTGTATCGCTTGATGCGGTAGGCAAAGCTCACGACGACATTCGTCATATGCCGGGGATTTGCGACAGAGTAATGAGTGGGGTTGAATATCACAAAATCCACTCCCCTAAGATGAGAATTTACGTGTGTTGTACCGTGTCCGCTCAAACCGATTTTGAGCAGATTAAGGAAGTTGCACAATACTGCAAGGATGCTGATATTTTGTTGTATTTCACCGTAAACAAATCCAATCAGCAGCTTGAAGAGGCTCAAAACGTTAAAGATACCGAGCTTGAAGCCGATCAATTAAAGGAAACGTTTATAAAGATTAAGGAACTCAAAAAACAAGGGTATCCAATCAGAAATTCGTATTATTTTATGGATTACATCATTGATAAGAAGAATTATTACGAGTGCCACTGGCCAAGAATTGCGACCGTTATTTATTCAAACGGCGACATGCTCAGATGTTATGACAGAAAACCGTTCATAAGCGTTAAGGACAGACCTTTGAAAGAGGTTATATCAGACCCGGTGTTTATCGAAACGGTAAACAAATGTAAAGATTGTAAACTTGCCTGCGTCGGGAACTATGCCCTTGACGCCTCGGGTTTGTGGAAACTCGAGTGGCCGGCGATAAAATCTTTGATGGAAATTGCCATAACTTAACAAGTGTGAGATATTAATGTATAAGAAAGTTCAGAAAGAAAAAATAAAAAGGGAAATTATGAGAAAAATTATTGCATTATTAATGTTGGTAACCTTCGGAATGGAACCTGTGGCGTTTGCGGCAGGGGTTACCCCGGTGGAAGCTCGTGTCGAACGGGTACAGACGACTGACAACCACAATAACCTTGATGTGTTTGAAAATAATTATCAGGAAATTATCGACTCAACCACCAAGCAAACTTCTTTCAGTCCGATAGAACAGATGTTCAACGGGAAGGAAGAGACTGTATCGGGCGAGGCTTTAAGGCAGGCGGGATATGACTTGTTTACATCCGCAGGGGTTTCCGGCGGTATGGGCGGAAAGTTCGGCGATAACTACAAGCTCAACATCGGCGAAAATATCAATATCTATACGACGGGTGATTCCGTTGATATTATGGCGATGTCGGGTTCAAACCTTGTGTCTCCTTCGAGTACGGCACAGGTCGACTCTAAAGGTAATCTTTTTATTCAAGGGGTCGGAGTTATCAAGGCGGAACACAGAACAATCGCCGATGTTGAAAAAGAGGCTAACAGACTTGCAAAATCAAAGTTCAAAAGCCTTAACATAAAACTTACGGTCGCCTCGGGGCAAGAATTTTCCGTATTTGTCTACGGTCAGGTTGCACGTCCGGGGAAGGTGCTTGTCGGGAACAATTCGTCGTTGCTTGACGCATTAAACGCCGCAGGCGGAGTCAAAAAGACGGGTACTCTGAGAAATATCAAGTACACGTCAAACAATAAGAGTCAAAACATCGACTTGTATCAGGCTTTATTCTCGGGAAATGACGACGGGATTATTTTAAGACCTAATGACAAGATTTTTGTCGATAAAATCGGCAAGGTTGCTGCAATCAAAAACGGGGTTACCGTTCCCGGGATTTACGAATTTAAAGACGGCGAAAATATTTTCAGCATAATTTCTTATGCGGGTGGACTGCTTCCCGCAACTCAACTTACGGAAGTTACAATGACGGGGTTTGATCCTAATACGAAAGAGCGTACCGCAAAGAACGTTGCGTGGTCTGCTTTAAAGAACACAAAACTTCAAAGCGGGGATTCCGTAATGTTTAGAGAACTGTATAATACGGCGGAAAACACCGTAACAATTCAAGGTAACATTAAGCATCCCGCAACTTATG
>CAMAML010000109.1 GCA_945836835.1 uncultured cyanobacterium
CACCCACATAAATCTTTATCAAGTGGTTTTGAGAATTTTGTTTAAAATTTTTATTATCTCGTCGTAGTTTTCTTCCGTAACCAACGCCCCGCGGGCTTTTGCCGCATTCTTTATCCCCGAAATATAACAAGCGTAGAACTTTCTGAAAAATTTTATCCCGAAAAGTTCGCCCCTGAGGTTTATTTCTTCGTCCAAGTGGGTTTTGAGCATACAGATTTTTTCTTCCAAGGTCGGTACGGGAAGTCTTTCGCCAGTTGCTAGGAAATGTTCTATCCTGTATATCAAAGTCGGGTCGCCCATCGACGCACGCCCGACGGCTACGCCGTCGGCTTCTGACAGTTCAAGGCATTTTTCGGCCTCCTCAATGGTCGTTATGTCCCCGTTTGCAAACACGGGGATGTCTACGTTTCGTTTTAAATCCCGTATCTTTGCCCAGTCGGCATGCCCGCCGTAAAACTGCGCACGGGTTCTTGCGTGAAGGGTGATAAATTCCGCTCCCGCCTCCTGCATCTGTTGTCCGAATTCCACGTAATTCATGGCATCAGAAGTATACCCAAGTCGAAATTTTACACTGACGGGCTTATCGGTTCCTTCCTTTACGGCTTGAACCAAGTCCGCCGCAAGCGAAGGATTTTTCATCAAAGCACATCCGTCCTGACCTTTGACGACTTTGTTTACGGGGCAACCCATGTTAATGTCTATCATATCGGCTTTTGCCGAAAGAAACTCTGCCGCCGATTTCATCAGGTGCGGTTTATGACCGCTTATCTGGAAGTTTATGGGGTGGTGGTTGTCGTCGATTTTGGAAATCTCCGTTTCTTTGACCTGTGCCAGAAACTCCGAGCTTATCATCTCGGTTGTGAGCAGGCAGTTTTTGGAATACCTTCTCACCAAACTTCTCAAAACGTAGTCCGTTATCCCCGCCATCGGGGCGAGCGAAACACGGCTTTTTATAAGTTCCGAAACTCTTGATTGTTTTTGTTTAAGGGGTTGGGTTTGCATATTGCTTTAATTCCTCCGAGCGGGCTTTTGCGTACTCTTTATACTCATCATCGGGTGCTGCGGATTTTGCGTAAGCTAAATAATACCCGTACGCCTCTTTGTATTTGCCCAAATTGTCATAGTCTATCCCGAGCATATAATTTACAATTTGCAAATCCGCGATGTTTGAGGTCAAAACCTTTTTATAATCGGTTATTGCGGCGGTGAGATTGTTTTTTGCGTCGTAAATCATTGCTCTATAGTACCTTGCGTAGGCGTTTTCGCTATCCTCCGATATAACCTGATTTAAAACAGATAAACTTTCGTCGTATTTTTGTGCGTCGAAAAGCGAAATTGCCGTATTCAGGTTGTTTGAATTATTGGTTTCCCGAATGCTTGCAAGCAGTTGTTGTGCGTCTTTGTGGTTTTTGTTTATGAGTAAGGCTTTTTGTGCGTACGCCTCAGCTGAGTCTAAATCCTCGGCGTCAGCGTACAAAGACGCTATATAGTATGCAATGTTTGCATCGGTCGGTTTTAACTCAAGTGCTTTTTTATAGTATTTTATTGCATTTTGTCTGTCGTCCATGTTTTGGTAAGCAGATGCAACCGCAAGCAAGGTGTCCGAAGTCGGCGGGTCAATCTTCAAATACGCCTGTATTGCGTTTGCGTAATCCTTGTTATTAAAATATTCCGCCGCAATATCAAGTTTCTTGTTTAAGGCGTTTTCTTTAATGTTGTTTAAGGTTTCGGTGATAAGCGTATTATTCGGAAATTTACTCTTTGCGGCGATGAGGGTTGTTATTGCCAAATCCTCTTTTTGCTGTTGGGATTGAGCTATAGCAAGGTTTGTGTAAATTTCGCCCGTCTTATCTTTGTCCAAAATCGACGAGTAAACCAAAATCGCGTCGTCAAATTTATTGTTTTTGTGCAACTCGAGTGCATAATCGTAGAGCATGCCGGTAGTATCAAGTCCGGCACCGTTCTTTTTTACGTACTCGATAAATTGCGAGGTCGGCATGGTGGTCTTTGCAACGTTAAACAACTCGTTTTGAGCAATTACGTTGTTCGGATCGGATGATAGAATTTTTTTGTAGATTTCCTGAGCTTTTTTTGTGTTCCCGAGAGCCGCTTCACATTGAGCTTTATACAAATTTGCACTGACGTTTGTCGGGGCGATAATGAGAACGGAATCGTAAATCACGATTGCGGTTTTGTAGTCCCCTTTTTGCTGGTAAAGAGTTCCGAGGTTTATCCGAGTGTTAAGGTTTGATGGGTTTAAGCTCTCTGATTTTTTGTAGTATGCAAGTGCCTCGTCGTATTTTTCCTGTTTCTGTAAGATTGCCCCCATATTTGCGTTTAAGTCCGCGTCGGAGGGGCTGTCCTCAAGTTTTTTCTTATAAATTCTCTCGAGCGAATACAGAACGTCTTTACTCACGTCTCCGTGGGATAAGATTGCGTTGTATTCCTGCACAGCCTCTTCTTCAGAACCGTTTTTGTCAAGAAGTTTTGCAAGCGAAAGTCTTAAAGAAGTGTCTGAAGGGGAAAGTTTTACGGCGGTTTTATAGTATTCTATCGCCTTTGGTTCGTTTCCTAAAATCTTCATTATGTCTCCAATTTGGGTGTAAGCGTCTTTTACGAGTACCTTATCGGAAAACGCTTGCGAAAACTCATACCCCGCCGCCGCAAATTCGCCGTCCGCACGGAGTTTTTTTGCATACTCGTAACGGGATGCAGGGTCTTTCTTGAAGTTTGGCAACATCGAAAGGCAAGCGTTAAGATTTTGCTTAACCTGTCCGACAATCGAGGATTGCTGTGCCGCATCGGCTCTCGGGTACATCGTCATATAAAATAATGCACTCCTGTAATCATTTGCGGCTTGTTCGTATTTTTTTTCGTTTTGAGCGTAGTTATGCCCGCTTGCAAGGTATGCGTTTATAATCTGTATTCTTGCGGAATTGTCAAGATAATTTATCCTCAGTGCATTCTTAAACTCCACAATCGCACTTGCGTATTGGTAATTCTCGAGATACTGCGTCCCAAGGTCAAAGTGTTCCTTGAACCCGTTTGCCTGAACCGATTGAGCAAAAGCCAATGCACACAATATTATTACTGCCTGTTTTTTCATTGAAAACCCTCTTTTCACAACAATATATTAATACAATAATGTTTTTTTGTATATATTCTTTCGGGTATTCGGCTTAACAATTCAATACAATTAGAAAGTTTTATTCCAAAAAACAGCAAAAAATTTTTTTTCGGGGTTTATAATTTGTGTTATGAAATTAACTTCGGTAAACAGTATAATTTTTGGTTTCAATAATAACCCCTTGAACGTCAATAATCACGCACAAAAACGCCCCGTACGGATTATTCCGTCGTTAGCCTGCGATACGGTAAGTTTCGGGGCGATGAAAAAAAGTGAGTTTGAGTCGTTGGAGCTTGCCGTCGTTGAAAAATACAAACTCCCGATAGAAAAATTTAATTCAAAAAAAGACTTGGCAAAATATTCCCAAAAAGGGTTGGAAAGCCTCCAAACCCTGCCGCTTAAGGGAAAGAGTTCCGATACGGAGAATTTACGCAAACAAATTCTTACGGAATGGAGGAAGTTTTTCAAAAACAATTCGGAAAAATATCCTGCTTATATAGCATTTTTGGTAATGAAAGGGCTTTACGAGAACCTAAAAGAGGACAATGACAGACTACCGCCTCAGCTTGATGTCGGAGTTTTGGATAAAACCCTTGAAAAAATTAAAGTCGGGTTTGAAAAGGACAAACATTTTTCTTACGGGTTTTCAAACATGTACCGAAAAAATTTAACGGAAGAAATGCTTGAAAACTCTTTTGCCGCAAAAGAAAAAACGGGCTGGATACTAATCCCGTCGAAAAGCCATGCTCCCGAAAATTTTGCCCAAAACGTTGAACGATTGCGTGCATTGTCATATTCGACGTGGTGTACGGCGAACACGGCAGGAAAACACCACCTTGAACTCGGGGATTTTCACTTTTACGTAGTTGACGGGGTTACGCAGGTGGTCTTGAGAATGTTTGACGGAAAGGTTGCGGAAATAGAAGGGATAAAAAACGATTGGTCAATTCCTCCGAAATTTTTGGACGAGATTACCTCATATATGAAAGAGGTCAAGCTTCAGCCAAATGATGATGTGAAGGTGAAAATGCAGGAAGCAATCCGTAAAAAAGAGGATAGAATTAAAAGAATAAACAACTTTAAAGAATTGTTTAAAAATGCGGATAAAAATAATCCGTTGGAAGTTTTTCCGCTGCTGGGAATTGAGGTTGAAGTATTAACAAACGGAAAACTTGAATTGAGCGAATATGCACCGCCCGAGAAAGATATAAGTTTTAAAGATGTAGGGCTTGACGAATACAAGTTGTTTGAAAATGTTGAAAAAATCTGCGGGGATGCGGACTTTTCTAATTCCGATCTCAAAGAATTTTCTACCCTTAAATACATAGAAGGGGATGCAAACTTTTCAAACTCCAATATCAAAAATTTGGGATCTTTACTTGAAATTCAAGGAAACGCTAACTTTAATCAGTCAAGGGTAAAGGATTTTGGCAGTTTGCGGTTTGCGGGAGCATGCGACTTTTCGGGGTGTTATATTGACAGCTTGAATAACCTCACATCGATTGCGGGAAGAGCTAATTTTGAAGGTGCAACAATCAGGGATTTGGGTAATCTTAAATATACCGACGATTGTAATTTCCATAATGCAAAAATTAGAAGTTTGTGCAAACTTGAACAAATCAACGGTCATGCAAACTTTACCGACTCCAAAATCGAAGATTTGGGAAACTTGACTTATATACAAGGTAATGCCACATTTAGTAATTCGAGAATAAAATCATTGAAAAAACTCGAAGAAATCGGCGGAAACGCAGATTTCTCAAATTCTCACGTCAATGACCTCGAAAATCTTCAAAGAATTGGCGGTGAGGCAATATTTGGATCCTCCGATGTCGTAAGTCTCAAGAAGCTGAAATCAATCGGCGGAGATGTCGATTTCACAAATTCGATTGTGGAGGATTTGGGCGAACTCTATTTCATCGGCGGTTCAACTACCTTGACCGGCTCATGCCTTTCTCGGGAAATGATTGTGAAGATTGTAAACATAGCCAAGGACAGTAAATCCGATAAAAATCGATAACGCCTGATTAATTAAAGGGTTTCAAGGGAGCTTATCTCTTGAAATTGTAAGGCAATATTTTATGAAGATATTTTTACAAAATAATTGTAAATTTTTAATTAAATTTGTCGAAATTG
>CAMAML010000110.1 GCA_945836835.1 uncultured cyanobacterium
AACGATAAAACTTAATCAATTAATCTGTCGGCTTGGTAAAGCCGACCTACTTAACCACTTAATCGAGCGGTCACGTAGACCGGAGCAGTTTAACGCGACCGCTATGTCACATTTAATCACTTAGTCACTCAAAAAATTTTATGCTATAATATATTTGTAATGATTAGCTTGGAAAATTTGAAAAAATGTTCATATTTTGCCGTAGGGGGGTTCGTTATCGTGCTTTTTTGCGGGTTAGTGTATACTTTTGCAGCACAACCGCCCGCAAAAACCGACAAAATATATAAACAGGCACTTCAGAGCTACAACGCTAAAGAGTTTTCAAACGCCTACTTCGATTTTTCAAAGATAATTTTCACCTCACCGCTCAAACCTTTTGCAATATATCATCAGGCTGTTTGTGCGGACAAAGCCGAGGACACAAGGGGAGCCGTAAAGCAGTACAGGCGGTTTTTGAAATTCTATCCGAACCACCCGCTTTCCCTTCGGGTTAAGTATAACCTCGCTCAAGATTTGGTCGAAATTAACCCCAAAAAATCGGAAAAATATTTTGACGAAATAATCAAGTCTCACAAAGACACCGACTACGCAATCGCGTCCGAATATTTTCTCGGGGTGCTGAAGTTAAACCACTACAAGGATGAGAAGATTTTCCCGCTTTCGGCTAAAAACGAGATTGAAAGTAATTTTCGCCATTATCTCAAAAACGCACCGTCGGGCAAGTTTGCACTTAACGCAATCGAAAAATGGAACTCGATTGACAAAGAAATCCCAAAAGATGACTATCTTTTGATGGCAGAAACCTACTACCTTTACGACAATTACGAGAAGGCACACGAGTTTGCCCAAAAAGCCGATAACAAGAACGCTTGGGCATTGATTACCCAAAACGCCGTAAAATCGGGAAACCTTTCAAGAGCAAAATTTATGCTCGAATGGGGATTAAAAGGAAATTCATCCTACGTTGACAAAGAAGATATTTACTCGGCAATAGACAGTTACCTTGCGACAGTCCCGTCAAAATACGCCACCGCAAGCTCGCTCTTTTCGCTCGCCGACGGAAAAGGAAAAGATTATCTGCTCAACGTTAAATGCCGTTACAGCCCGTCTTCCGAAAAGTTGAACTGCTACAAAAATTTGTACCTTTGGTATCCGCAAAGCGAGTTTGTAGATGAGGCAAAAGCCCAAATTTTTCTATCTCTTGTCCTCAACAACCGCACCGAGGACGCACAAAAGGTCGGAACTGAATTTTTAAACGAGCATTCGGGTTCAAAATACTACCCGATGGTTATGTACAATATGGGAAAAGTCAGCGAGAGCAAGAGATCGTATCGGGACTATATAACCTATTATCGAGGAGTTATCTCAAAATTCCCCGACAGTTATTACGCATATCGCTCATTCTTAAGACTTCACCACACCTATAACCCGATTATTGCCGACAACCTTAACGAAATGAAAATCGTCTACCCATATAAAAAGCATTACGCATTATTGGAAAAACTCGTTTCGCTCGGGGATTTTGAGGTTGCTGAAGAAATTCGCCCCAAAGACAATTTTATAAAAAGCTGGGTTCTATACCAAAAAGGGGACGTAAAACAGGGTATGCTTGTTGCACGGGACGCCATGGATAAGCTCCAAACCAAACCGCCGAGAAATGACGTCAGGTGGAGATTGGTCTACCCGATTTTCTACTACGACATCGTAAAAGACGCCGCTTCAAAAGCACGGGTAACCGCCCCTCTGATGTTATCGCTTATCAGAGAAGAAAGCTATTTTGACGAAAACGCCAAAAGTTTTGTCGGTGCAAAAGGTTTAATGCAGTTAATGCCCGTAACCGCCACAGAAATCGCCGCAAAAAAAGGGATTAGCTCCTACAACCTCTCAAACCCACACGACAACGTGCTTTTAGGAAGTTTTTATTATTCTTACATCAAAAACCTGCTGGGAGGCTATGACGTTTCGGCCATTGCAGCCTATAACGGCGGGCATGGTGCGGTGAGTCAATGGAAACAGTCGCTGAATTACAGTGATACGGACGCATTCGTTGAGCAAATCCCCTACCCCGAAACCCAAAACTACGTAAAAAAAGTTCTCAGAACCTACTGGAATTACTTTAGAATTTACGACGAAACGGATTAGTGAATGTCCTCTACAATCGGAATGTGTTTTTCTTCCAGAAATTTTCTAAGAGGATAGCTCAAATCTTTCGCCTTACCCTTAACCCCGACGGCGCCGGCTCTCAAATCAAGTGCGACGGTTTCGCTATGTTCGGTTGCACTCGACACAAAACCGGCGTTAGTTTTACTCAATGCGGTTTCAAAATCTTTTGCCTTACTTTCGCTTCCCAAAATTCTTTGGATTGTTTTGTTTTGCCCGACCTCGGATAATCTGAGGTTTTGAGCTTCTCTGAAACAAAGTGCATAATCGGTATCGGAAATCTCGTGCGGATAATTTTCTCTGAATTTTCTAACAAAACCTCCGCCCAATTTCATATATCCGTAAAGTTTGTTGTAACCTTTGGCGTATTTGGTATTTGCGTTGCTTGATGCAACTTTTGCTAAATTGTTCATATTCAATCGGTCAAAAATTACAAAAACTTTACCGTCTTGGAACGCTTTACACGCTCCGTCTTTTCCGATAGAAATCGAAAGACAGAGTTCTTTGCCGTAACCACCGTTGGAAATTACCGTCATCATCCCCTCATCACTTGATACATGATAGCCGAAATATTCTTTGTCCAACCCCATTTGTTTTGCACTGATTACGGTGTTTTTGGTAGCGGTTGCCCCCGTTCCGAGGGTGACCTCTTTTCCTCCGAGTTGAGCAACTCTTGCAGGATTTACATCTGCCGTAAACATCATTCTGCCTTTACTTTGGATTTTCAATATTTCTTCTTCAATCGCTTTTGCAGCGTTAGAATTAATCTTATCCCCATAAGTTTTAAAGAAGTTATCGTTTACAGCTTTCAGGTCTGATGCTGCAAAAATCTTTGCCATTTTAAAGTCGTTTCCGCTCCTGAATGTCAACGCCAATTCGTTGATAACTTCGGGATTATCGGAAATTCTCTCAAGCCAATGATGATTTCTTACAAGGTTGATAATCCTGTCTTTTTCGGCAGGTGTAAAATCGGTCATTCTTTGAACGATTGCTTCAACCGTCTGTGAAGATGGAAGTGCATGCCCAAAATCTTTTGTCCTTTCAACTTTGTTAATATCGTGTAAAAGGGTTGAAATCCCTAAAATTCGTCTATCCGTTGAACCTAATTCTTTATACAACGGGTTTTTCATATTTTCTTGAAAGGCTTTCAGCATATGTTCCGCAAGTCTGAACTGTTGCCCGCCGTGTTGTACCGAGCCTATTGCAAACTTGAACTCCGGAACAGCTCTTGTAATTTCTTCCAATGCAGGGCTCAATTCCTCAAACCCTTTCGGCAAAACCACCTTATTTTCTGCCGACAAAAATTTTGAAATATGCGCGTTAATAGCCGTTTCCGCCTTTGTTAAACCTTGCCCTTCAAACAAAACGGGTATTCCGCTAAAAATACCGTCCCTCTCATGTTGCAAACCAAAACGAGATAAAATTCTGTTCTGCTCCGCAATCGGTAACGTTTCAATTTCTTTTAAAATATCGGATTTTAAAGCACTTCTTGAATACGCAAGTTCAATTCCGCCCGCTTTTGCAAGCCCGTCAACCGCCAAACCCTCTTTTTCAAAAACTTTCATTGAGCGGCTAAAGTTTTGCAAAAATTCACCCGAAACTTTCGGCGAAACCCGATTAACCTTGACAAGAGCGGAAAGCTGCCTGTTTATTTCATTAAAAATTTCAGGTGCAACAACCGCCTCTTCTCTGATTGCCTGTATATATTTCGACCACTCACCCAGTTTGGCTTTAGAATATTTTGCGATATTTTTCGGGTTGCAAACTTCAAGCGGTATACCGTTTTCCAAGAAAAATTGTGCTTGACGGATTTGATCTCTTGAAACTTCGCCCGAACGAAGTTTTGAGATTAATTCCCTGCATTCAGCCTCCATTGGTACACCGTAATTATCATAAGTGTGAATTTTTAATACTTCCGGAATATCTTCCCCTTTTATTTTTCCTTGTTTTTCCAACGCCAAAAGCTCTTTCAATACACGACTTGTGTCGGCATTACCCCGTTCCAGATAGTTCAAAACTCCGGCGGTTTTCTTTTTTATCAGCCCGTCTTCACATACGCTGTTACTCAAAAATATCAATTTTTCCCTTTGAGGAGTATAAAGTTTAACCTTGCCCTCGTTTGTCAACTTTAAGAGCCTCGAAACGGAAACCTCATCAAGATGTGCCGCAGATTTATCAAACATCGCCGTAACATCCGCCAAAACAAGTTCGTTTTCGGCACAATATTTTGCAAGCACATCTTCTTTTTTAAGGACGGTTTTTGCCGCATTTGCACCGCAATACGTCAATTTGTCTAATTTTGCACCACTTGCGGCTCCCCACATCTTAGGCGACATAACACCCAAAAATCTTTGGTTTGCAGGTGCTTTAGATACAATTTTATTTAATCCCGTGCATAAAAATTTTACGTTCATAATTATCCCCGTTCTCTATATATCAATAAACGTATTTTTAAGCCGATAATTGACTAATTGTTACAAGTTATTTACAATACAAAAAAACGACGCCGTAATTCATCGTCGTCGTTTTTTTAATTGAACTTTTTTCTTCCGAGATGTTAGTTTTCGGCAAGTTTTTCTCTGACCAAATTTTCAACTTCCTGAAGGATTTCGGGATTGGATGTCAAAAATTCTTTAGCCTTATCACGACCTTGTCCGAGGCGTTCTTCTTTATAACTAAACCAAGACCCCGCCTTGTTAACAATGCCGAGGTTAACCGCAACGTCAAGAATGTTTCCGACCTTGCAAATACCCTTACCAAAAATGATGTCAAATTCCGCAGTTCTGAAAGGCGGTGCAACTTTGTTTTTCAAAACTCTTACTCTGACGTGGTTTCCGATGTCCTCGCCGTCTCCTTTCAAGCCGTCCGTACGTCTGATTTCCATACGAACGCTTGCGTAATATTTTAGAGCATTACCGCCGGTCGTAGTTTCGGGATTTCCGTACATAACCCCGATTTTCATTCTTAATTGGTTGATGAAAATAACGGTCGTATTGGTTTTGCCGATAATACCCGTTAACTTTCTCAAAGCCTTACTCATCAAACGAGCCTGCAAGCCCATTTGTTGATCTTCCAT
>CAMAML010000111.1 GCA_945836835.1 uncultured cyanobacterium
GACACCCGAAACGTAGAGGCTACATGCGGGCAAATCAAAGAACTTGAAGAAAAAGGTTGCGACATTGTCCGTCTTGCGATATTGAACAAAGAAGCCGCCGAAGCAATTAAGGAGATCGTCAAAAAGACGGATATTCCGCTCGTTGCGGATATTCACTTTGATTACAGGCTTGCTTTGGAATGTATAAATAACGGGATAAGTGCGTTAAGAATTAACCCCGGAAACATCGGCAAGCGTGAGAACGTCGAAAAAGTCGTCAAACTTGCAAAACAGCAAAATATTCCCATAAGAATAGGGGTTAATGCGGGGTCGTTGGAAAAAAATCTTATGGAAAAAGACATGCCGCTTTCGGAAAAATTGGTCGAAAGTGCCTTGGGACACATCAGAATTTTGGAAGATTTGGATTTTGATCTGATAAAAGTTTCCCTAAAATCTTCTGATGTATTGACGACCATAGAGGCTTACCGCTCCATTGCTGAAAAAATCCCTTACCCTTTGCATTTAGGGGTTACGGAGGCGGGAACTCTTAGGGGTGGAATTATAAAATCTTCCGTGGGACTGGGGACGCTGTTGGCAGAAGGTATCGGGGACACCATACGTGTATCTCTTACCGAAAACCCCGTGGAAGAAGTCGGGGCGGGAATTGATATTCTGAAAAGTTTGGGGTTAAGACGGGGCGGAGTTAACTTCATCTCATGCCCGACCTGCGGAAGAACTCAGATAGATTTAATTTCTTTGGCAAAACAGGTGGAAGAAAAGTTTAAAAATCTTAACAAAAATATAACGATAGCAACAATGGGATGTGCCGTTAACGGGCCGGGGGAGGCGAGACACGCTGATTTCGGGATTGCAGGCGGTATTGGCGAGGGGTACGTTTTCAAAAAAGGCGAAATTATCGCAAAAGTCCCCGAAACCGAGTTGTTACAAACGTTAGAAGAGATTATAAAAAAATCATACGAATAAGCCATTTATTTTTTTGTTACAGGCGGTAAAATACTATTGCAAAGTTGTAAAAAAAATAGTATGATAAGTTTGTAATAAACAGAGGTGTTTTATGAAAAAAAATTTGGCAATCATGACATTAATCGGCTATATGCTGACATCGGGTTCTTCATTTGCTTGGACGACCAATGAACAATTTACGTCGGAAGAGTATATGCTGAATTACGGAAATTCTCAGGTCGTAGCGGATACCGTTCGCCAACAAAAAGCAAAAGCTAACGGAGAGGCTGTTGAAAAGGAATCTTACAACGTAAATTGGTGGAGAAAATATGTATTGGATTACCTTGATCCTGCAAGGAGCAGGCACGATTTCAACAACCATGACATTAAACCTGTCTCGAGCTTCACGGATTTTTAATAACAAAAATTGGGCGTTACGAATTGTCCTTGTTTGTTTAGTAATATTACGGGGACTGTTTGTGGCGGGTTTTGAAAAAATCGAAAATGCCCCGCAGTTTTCGGGGCATTTTGTTTCGTCCTATGAAGTTCAGTTGGCTAAAGAAGCGGATGAGCTTTTTTATGCGGGCATGGAAAATGAGGATAACAACTTAAAAGAAATATATCTGATAAAGGCGTTGGGAAAGTTCATGTTACTTTTAAAAATGCACCCCGATAACCCCGTTTTTTGCACTAAAATAGCGGTTATTCACGAAACATGCCACCATTGCCCGCAGGCAAAAGATTATTTTCATAGAGCATTGAACTTAGAAAATCTTAATCCTTTTGCAAATTTTTATTTTGGGGAGTATTATTTTATACAGAGGGATTATAACAATGCAATCAGGCATTATCTTATAGCCTACCATAACGGTTACGGTGAAAATTTCACCTTAAACCTAAGGATTGCAACCGCTTATGACCGCCTCGGGGATATAGAAAAAGCAAAGAAATATTATTATGTGAGTGAGAAACTGTCAACGAACAAGGATGAACTTGCAGCTAAGATAAAAACTCTTGACGACTCTTATTATACCCTCGAAAACTACACGGAACGAACGATTAGGGAGTAATAATGAAAATAAAAAATATAATATATGTAACGATACTGTTAATATTCGGTTTAGTCATGCCGGTATTTGCGGAAGTGGGCGGTGGCTCGCTCACCGAACCGCCCGAGTTTGAGCATGACGAAATTTTATATTCCCAATCTCGCAGGCAACTCGATGCGGTTAACCCGACGGCGTTTTCAAACAGAGCGGGAAGTTATTTTCCCGGAGCAAGAGGGGCTAACCAGCTTGTGTTGTACACATCCGAATACGGGCAGAGGACAAGAACGAACGAGTTCGGGACAGAAGCCGTAATCGAAGGGAATACGGTTGTCGAATTGAGCGGTGCGGATTCTTTTATCCCGCCAAATTCGGGGGCTGTATTAAGCGGGCATGGTGAAGCCAAAACCTGGATTAACCAAAATATATCAGTCGGGACAAAAATTTATTACGATCCGTCGACGGGGGTTATCACGACTTACACAACCTCTCAAAGTTACATTACGGAGGCGATGAAAAAAATCGAGGAAACCGTTAACCTCATAAATTATTACAAAAATTCCAACCCCGATTACGACTGGAAAACCCCTTCCGAACACATTAAGGATGCACAAAATTACGTGAGAAAAGGGGCAAAAAATCCCGACAAGATGAAACAGTACGCCCAAATGGCAATACAATCCGCAAACGAGGCGATGAAAAGCGTTTTGCCGTTTAAGATTACGGAATTTAAAGGCGTTTGGTTGAGACCTACCGCAACGAGTAAGGAAGAAATCGTTGCAAACGTACAAAAAATTAAAGCGGCGGGAATTGACAACGTTTTTATTGAAACGTATTTTCATGGAAGAACGATTTTTCCGAGCAAAACCATGAGCGAATACGGGTTTGTGGAACAGAACGAAAAGTTCTCAGGGTTTGATCCGCTCAGGGTTTGGATAGACGAGGCACACAAAAACGGGATAAAAGTGCATATTTGGTTTGAGACCTTCTATGTGGGCAATATGCCTCCAAACACAAACTCTACCAATATCCTTGCGGTTCATCCCGAGTGGGGAAACAAAACGCTTGCGGGGTATGAAGGCTCAAACGCCACGCCGTCGGCGTCCGAGCATAACGGATATTTTTTAGACCCTTCAAACAGTGAGGTTAAAAAGTTTTTGAAGAATCTTTTGGAAGAAATAATTACGACCTATAACCCCGACGGCATAAACCTTGACTATATAAGGTATCCTCAGGCACTTTCCGCCTCCCCTGCGGGAAACTGGGGGTATACCGAAAACGCAAGAGATAAATTTTATCAGCTCTACGGCATCGATCCGATTACGCTTAAAACTTCAGATCCGCTTTGGAGTGCTTGGGGCGATTTCAGAAGAAAACAGATCTCCGATTTTGTAAAATCCGTCGGTGAAATTTGCCGCAAAAACAGAATTTATTTGAGTGCGGTAATCTTTCCCGACAAGAGTGTCGCGTATTCAAGAAAACTTCAGGACTGGGCTACTTGGTCGCAGGAACATTATTTGCAAGGGTTCACTCCGCTATTTTTGACCTGCGATTTCAAAACTCTTAACTCGCAGATTACGACGGTTTTAAACTACAAGGCACCGGAAACCGACCTTTTTGCGGGGCTTTTCGTAACCTTTATGGGTGGGAGCGAAGAAGATTTAATCCGCCAAATTCACGAAACCCGAAAGTTAAACGTCAACGGTGTTATTTTGTTTGACTATGCACACCTTGGGGATAAATACGTAAAAGCACTTTCGACAAGCGTTTTTGCTAAAAATAAAAACACTTCTTCAAACACCGTAAAGATAAACTATGCCCAAGGAAGTAAAGGGGCTGAACCAAAAAAAGTTGAACCAATCCTTCGGAATTACGACCCTAACAGATCGCTTATTATGAACGACCGCCCCGCAACCCCGACAATCAGTGTTACAAAAAAGAAAAGATAGATAAGTACAGATGGAAAAACCTTTTAAAATAAACTCTAAATACTCTCCTGCGGGAGACCAGCCAAAAGCCATTAACGAACTTGTCAAAGGGCTTGAAGAAGGTGCGGACGCCCAAACTTTACTTGGGATTACGGGGTCGGGAAAGACTTACACAATCGCAAACGTTATCGAAAAAATTCAAAAACCCACGCTTATTATCGCCCACAACAAAACCCTTGCTGCACAGCTTTATAACGAGTTTATGGAGCTTTTCCCCGACAATGCGGTCGAGTATTTTATAAGCTATTACGATTACTACCAGCCCGAAGCCTACATCCCGAGAACAGATACCTACATCGAAAAGTCGGCATCGATTAACGAAGAAATCGACCGACTTCGCCACAACACGACAAGAAGTCTTTATGAGAGAAACGACGTCATAATTATTGCCTCGGTGAGCTGTATTTACGGCTTGGGCTTGCCGGAAAACTATTTTAGAGGCTCAATCGAGTTGAATGTCGGGGACGAAATCGAACGGGACGACTTGTTGAGGCATTTGGTTAAAATTCAATACACGAGAAATGACCTTGTCTTGGAGCGTTCGACTTTTAGGGCAAGGGGGGATGTTGTTGAAATCATGCCTGCTTACGAAAAAATTATCACAAGAATTTGCTTTTTCGGGGACGAAATAGAAAAGATTGTAAGAATAGATAACGTTACGGGTGAAATCCTGGAACTTCCCGATAAGGTCGTCATTTATCCTGCGGTTCACTATCTTTCCTACGACGAAAATGTGGATGAAACGATTTCGCTTATACGAGAAGAACTTCAACATAGGCTTGTCGAATTAAACAACGAAAACAAGCTGATAGAGGCTCAAAGGCTTGAACAGCGGGTTAAATACGATATTGAGATGATTAAGGAAATGGGGTATTGTTCAGGGATTGAAAATTATTCAAGAATAATAGAACGCCGTCCGCCGGGATCGGCGCCCGCAACACTTTTGGACTATTTCAGGGGAGATTTTCTCACGGTTGTGGATGAGTCGCACGTAACTTTACCGCAGCTCAAAGGCATGGCACACGGGGATGCCGCAAGAAAAGACGTGCTTATACAATACGGGTTCAGATTGCCTTGTGCAAAGGATAACCGCCCATTAAGAAATAAGGAATTTTTTGATAAGGTTCATCAAAAGATTTATATTTCGGCAACCCCGGGGGACTTTGAAAAAGACACTTCCTCTCAAATTGTTGAACAGATTATTCGACCGACGGGGCTTGTTGATCCTAAGATTTCGGTTCGACCTATCGCAACCC
>CAMAML010000112.1 GCA_945836835.1 uncultured cyanobacterium
AATTTAAGTTTCTTTATAAAGTTTATAAACTTTATAAAGAAAACTACGAACCTACCAATCTGAGAGCTTCTTCAAGGAGTTCTTTGTTTGTGGAAATCAGTTTGTTCGAGACTTCGAGCTGAAGTTTTGCCATCTGGAAATAGGAAATATTTCCTTTAAAATCCGCATTGGACAATTCTAAAAGCCCTGAGCGGATTTCACCGCAACCAAGGAGGGGTTTACCCGACTCTTCGGTTTCCAAAAACTGACCATCCGCAAACTCATACAACGCACTTGCGTTATGGAAATTCCTCGTCGTAATCCGATAAAGCGGGACTGTTTTCTTGCCGTTGTCTGCTTTTCCGTAAATCGTACCATCGTTCTTAATCTCGTAATCGTCGTATTTGCCGAGATATTTGCCGTTGTTAGGGTCAATCCACATCTTGATGTTTGTCGTCGGCACATCCAGAGAACCGCCTTTCATTGCGGTTTCCTGATACAAGTCCGCCGTAATGGACTTCACGCCCTGCATAATTTCGCCCTTGTCGTTCAGGATGTAACCTTGTACGGTATTGCCTTGTTTATCTTTATAAACGCCTTCGCCGTCAAACTGAAATTCACCCAGACGAGTATAAATACTTTTTCCCTCGGGAGTTTTCATCAGGAAGAACCCTTTACCTTCAAGAAAGAGGTTTTCGCTTGAAGTTCCGGGGGTAGATTTACCCTGTCCGAGATTTTTGTTGTAATCGTTTGAGATTGCACCGCCCAAAAAGGTCTTAAAATTGACCTGCTTTTCCCTAAAACCCGGGGTATAGACGTTTGTCATGTTATCTGCTATTACGTCCATCCAGTTTTGGGTTGATTTTTGGGTGTTCAGAGCCGTTGTATACGAATCATTCATGTTCGCTCTCCTTATTGTTGCGTTTATCCTGCTCATCTCTTCCTCGGCGTTTTGAATAGTTCAAGTCGCCGTAGGCGATATTTTCTTCGTCAAACCTTTGACGCAAAAATCCTATGTTGTTTCTCAGGTAATTTTCGACCGCCTGATCGCCGGGAATAAAGTTTGCGTTAATTTTACCTTCCCTGTCCACCTGCAAAACAACCGAAACATCCTTGTCAAAATCAATTCTGAACGGTTGATTGGTTTTTGACGACTCTTTCAACGCCTCAATCAGTGCAAGAGTAGACTTTGCGGTGGACTGAACGGCTTGGGTATTTCCCTGTTGCAAGGCTTTTTCAAACTCGTTTGCAACACTACCCGCCGACATATCCGTACGGGAAACCAAATCCGAGAAGAATTTTGCCTCTTCGCTTGACATTTGGATTGAGGAATAGTCGACGGACGCCGCCATGCCTGTTAATTGTGAGCGGGAAGTCGCACTCATCGGGTTGAGGTTTGAAAAATTAACGCTCACTCCGTTCGCGTTCATATACGCCTGAATTTGGTCGCTGAGGGAGTTGTAGGCGTTTTGTTGATTTTGTCCGTTCTGCCCTTGTTGTTGCGGGTTTTGGTAAGAGTTTGCCTCGTCGGCATTGGAAACTTCACCTTCCAGAGTTTGTTGAGATTGCGTTGAGTATTCTTTTTGTGCTTTTTCCGCTGATTTTGTGTCGGATTTTTTTGCGGAAGTTTTTGAGTTCGTTTTTTCGCTCTTTTGGGTTTCGGAATTTTTGTCGGTTTCTTCTACCTTGTTTTGCTCTTCAACCTGTTCAGGTTCCTGCTCTTTTGCGGAGGTTTTCATTTGAGAAGCAAAAGAGGAGCTTGAATTTTCCCGACTTTTTACCAAAAACGAGTTTGCACTGCGTGCCATATCCGCTGATTGTAAAATTGTGTTTGTTGCTGAATTTGATTTATCTATGTTCATAATCCTGACTACCTTATAATTTTTCGCCTTATTTTTTTAATCTTCGCCTTCCTCGGCTTGCCGTTCTTTACTTTGGGCAAAGTATCTTGTGACACCGAGTTCCGAATATTGTTTAAGCTCGGCTTTCTTCTCTTCTTCGATGTAGGCGTCTTTGCTTTTTTCTTTGTGTTTTTCCAAGACTTTCACAGCCTGTTCGAGTTTTACGAGAACCTGTTTTTCATAGTCGAGTTTTTTTTGAGCTTCCGCCCGAATTTCTTCGAGCTTTTCGCCCTTTTCCCAAAGATGTATAAGGTATTTGTCATACGCCTCGTACATCATCGGGTCGGCATGTCGCATGTTTTCCTGTGTCGCTCTAATCTCTTCGTTATTTTTTCTGATGTTCTCTTCCGCCTCAAAGACCGCCTGTTGTGCCTTTTGCACAACCATCAACTGCTCTTCTTTTTTGCGAATTCTGAAATCCAGAACTTTTTGTAACCTGTAACGAAAAGGCATTTTAGACTACACTTTCTTGCTTTCATATTATGTAATACTTTGGCAAGATGATAAACATCCAAACGTATGATATATTTAATGATTTTTTTTCATTAGTCAATAATATGAACACCCGTTCCCGATTGAATACCGTAGTTGTTGTAACTCCAGCCGGTATTGCCCGTGTAGTAACGGGAATTTCCGAACGGCGAAGAGTTGTAATAAGGGGTATTATTGTAGTAATATGGGTTTGAACTCGGCAAACAGGTTCCGTTGTTATAGTATCCGAAAGAACCTATCGGTGGAGTAAGCCCCGTTGCAACCCCCGCGAGGTTCGTCCGAACCCTGTCCATAAGGCTTTGCTTTACCGTCGGGGTCGGAATTGCACTTTTGTAGCCCCTAATCGGGTATCTGTTGTAAGTAGTAAGGTTATCTATGCGTTGTTGAAAAGTTGATGTCGGGAAAGTTCGCCTAAATGCACTCTGCTCCAAACGGTTCAGTCGGGAGTTCAGGCTCTGCCCGTGATAAGTTTTTCCGTACATGTTCATCTCGATGTTGTTCAAATCTTTTGCCATTTGAATTTGGTCGTTGTAAGTGCCAATCGGCGACATAAGTTGCGGCGGAGTTGTCGTCGTCGTAACCACCTGCCTTGTCCCCGCAAAACACGGTGCCGTAAATAAAATTATCCCTAATACTAATATTGCTCGTTTCATAATTTGTAACCCCCTTTGACAGAAAAAGTTTAAGCCATATTACAAAAAAAATATATCCCCCTCTCGGAGAATATATTTTTCCAATCTAAAACTTACACAAACTAGATAATGTGCATATTATCGACAATTTCTTTTCTCTGAACCCAAACTTCCATCCCGAGTTCTTTGCCCGTTTCCGTTAAGGCGTCTTTAATTTCTCGAAACGAAAACTTTGACCCCTCAATATCGCAAAGCATAAACATCACAAAATGCCCCTGCATAAGCGTCTGTTTAATATCTTCGATATTAACTTGATGTTCCGCCAACACTGCCGCCACTCGTGCCACAATCCCGACTTTATCAACGCCCTGAACGGTTACTATAATTTGTTGCGACATTATTTTGCCCCCTCTTCGACTTTTGCACATCTCAGCCAATCACGATTAATCCACCCGCCAAGGTTGTGTTTTTGGCAGTATTCCTTGAAATCTTTTTTGATTTCGGGAGCCAAAATATACATCGTAATGAGGTTTGGAACAGCCATAGCCATCATCATTGCGTCAGTCAGGTTAATTACGGATTGAGCGTTAAGCACCGACCCTATAACCGTGAACACGCAAAACGCGATTTGGAAAGAAATTGTTCGACGTTTACCTTCACCCACAAGGAAGTTCCACGCCTTTTGAGAATAATACGCCCAAGAAAGAATTGTCGTAACCGCAAAAAGAACGACGATTATCGCCAAAATCCACGGTATCAGCCCACCGAACGGTCCAAACAGAGGACTCATGGTCTCAAATGCGTTTGATGTTAACTGGATACCCTTAACCCCCTCAACTCCGACGTAAGCGTTTGTGATAACAATCAAAGTTGCGGTCAAAAGGCAGATGAACCCCGTAAACAAAGGTTCCGTTAACGCCACAAACCCTAAAGAAATCGGTTCTTTGGTCTGAGCGGTTGCGTAAGCAATCGGAGCAGACCCCGTTCCCGCCTCGTTTGTCTGTACGGAACGTCTTAACCCCGCAATAATTACCCCGATAAATCCGCCGTACATAGCATCCGGATGAAACGCCTGATGCAACACGACCGAAATAGCATGCGGGAGGTGTTGAATATTGATGAGAATTACCAAAAGCCCTGCCGCAATGTACATTACGCACATAAACGGGATAACTTTTTCGGCAACTTTTGCGATTTGCTTAATCCCGCCGATAACGATTACCCCGAGGACTATCGCTGTCACAAGTCCTATAATCCACATCTTGTCGCCCATAAATCCGTCGGCACCGCCTGTCACATTGACTATTTGTTGAGCTGTTTGGTTAATCTGAATCATATTACCGCCCGCAATCCCCGCACCGATACAGAGGATGGCAAAAATTACGGACAAAGGTTGCCCGAGCCAACGCATTTTCTTTCTCGTAAGCCCGTGAGCCATATAGTGCATAGGTCCGCCCGAAATTGAACCGTCAAGGTTAAATCTTCTGTATTTTATCGCCAAAGCCGCCTCGACAAACTTCAGAGCCATACCCAAAATTGCACCCACAAAAATCCAAAAAACAGCCCCCGGCCCGCCGATTGAAATCGATAAGGCAACGCCTGCTATACTTCCCAATCCGACAGTACCCGACAAAGCCGTCATCAAAGATTGCAGAGGGGAAACTTCTCCGCCACCGCCTTCCGTAGATTTTTTAGCGGGTGTTTGCAAAATTCTGACAGACTCCTTCAAGCCCCAAGCGGAAATCCCTCTTAAATAGAACGTGAAGAACAACCCTCCGAACAAAATCCACAAAACCACAATCGGAATTTGCGTCCCGAAAACGTTAATCGGATAAAACACAATCCCCGAAACAAGATCCGACAACGGTGTCAAATGTTTGTCCAAAAACTCGTCCACTCCCGTCGCTCCGGCAGTTTGTACGCTCATCAAAATTGCTCCGAGTACCGTCAAAAATTTGTTCATCTATAACCCTTTCCATTTATTCTCAAAAAAATAAATAATCAACATTACAATAGTAGCAAAAAAACGATTTCAAATAACTAATTTGCCGTGAAATTTAATATTTCTTAAAAGGTTTTTTGGACGAAAGCAAGTAAAAGTTCAAGATTTTGACATTCAAGAGCTTTTATTATACAATACGTGCAGGGT
>CAMAML010000113.1 GCA_945836835.1 uncultured cyanobacterium
ATAGAAAAAAACGCAGGCAAAAAAATCTCCGAAATTTTCCTCAAATTCGGCGAAACCCACTTCCGTGTGCTTGAAGCTGACAGGATTAAGAAAGTTTTTGCGGACAAATACCGTATCGTATCGCTTGGGGGAGGGGCGTTTGAAAGTCAGGCAAACAGACTTACCATAAAGGAAAACGCAGTTGTTTTCTACCTCAAAGCGACTTCCGAAGAGATTTTTGAACGGATTAAAAACGAGTATCACCGCCCGCTTTTGCAACGAAACTGCTCCGTCAAAAGGATTGAAGATATTATGCAAAAGCGAGAACGCAATTACCTGAAAGCGGACTACGTCGTCAACACCAATTACAAAACACCGCAAAAAATTGCAAAGGAAATTATAGGTATATTAAATGATTAATATTGAAGTAAAAATTCCCGAAAAAGAAAAATCCTACCCGATTTCGATAGACAAATACGACGTCGGGGAGCTTCGGGAGCGGATTAGACCGATTTTACGGGGAAAGAAATTCCTTGTCGTAATATCGGAAAAAGTCGATAAACTCTACGGAAAATCTTTGGGGTTTTCGGCGGAAGAAAAATTTGTACTCAAAGACGGCGAGCGGGAAAAGAACTTCAAGAACTATCAAAGGATTTTGGCAAGAGCCTTGAGACATCAACTTTCGAGAAAAGATGCGATAATTGCAATCGGTGGCGGGGTAGTAGGCGACTTGGCGGGGTTTGCGGCGTCGACTTATATGCGTGGGATTGATTTTATCCAAGTTCCGACGACTTTGCTGGCATGCGTGGACAGTTCGGTCGGCGGAAAGGTTGCCGTCAATTCAAAATTCGGGAAAAACCTTGTCGGAAGTTTCTATCAACCAAAAGCCGTTTTGATTAACACGAAATTTCTGGATACGCTTGACGAAAAACAATTCAAATCGGGGCTGGGCGAGGTTGTGAAGTATGCTTTTATCGAAAAAAGTTGTCAGAGTTTTGAGGAGTTTAATTTTGCAAACTTTTTGAGCGAAAACGCCCAAAACATCTTGAAAAAAGACCGCTACACCCTCCAAAAACTGATAGAAATTTGCATTAAGCTAAAGATTTCCGTCGTCGAAAAAGACGAGCAGGAAGAAGGGTTAAGGAAGATTTTAAACTTCGGACATACTTACGGGCATGCTCTTGAAACGATTACGGGTTACAAGAAATTTACCCACGGCGAGGCGGTCGTAAAAGGGATAGAAGTAGCCTTTGAGCTTGCACAATCTAAAGGCATGGTTGAAGAAAACTACAAATATTTTGCAAAAGATTTGCTTGAAAAATTCGGGTTCGGGAAAATCAAAACCTATCCGCCAAAAAAGATTTTGGCAGCGATGAAGTCCGATAAAAAGGCGGTTTTGGACAAGGTTGCGTTTATCCTGCCGTCAAAATTCTTTGAGGTTGAGGAAAAAGAACTCGTAATCGACGAAATCAAGTTGGAGTTTTAAGCGAAAAACCGAGGGAACAACATCGCATTAAGCCTGTTCATTATAGTTGATAAGTTGTATCGGGGAATTGATATTTGTGCGATGCTCCGATAGACGTAACTTTCCACCCTCTCCAAACACTGCTGTCCGAGATAAATTTTATTCCGTAGTATGTGACAGAAATGCAGTAGCAATACCCCTCTCCAAACGGGAGAGGGCAGACATTCTTAATTCGCCGAATTTTTATTTTATGGCGGATTTAGAATGTCGGGTGAGGGGGCGAACATTAACGTTTTCCGGCGGTTTTGTATTCTATTCCTCAGACAGAGGGGAATTTTCCGATATTTGGGCGTCGTATCAATCCCAATCCCCCGATACAACTTAATCACTTAGTCACGACAACAAGGCGTGGAGAACTTATGCATAAGCGTCTCCGTTCAAAAGCGGACTATGTCCGCCGTCTCCTCACAAGAGTAGCCTTCGGCTACCTGCGAAAAACTCAATCCATCGGAGGATAAGTTCAGCACTTCTGATTGATGTTTTATTTTAGAAAAGACTGTATGCTGATAGTGTGAAGGAGATTAGGGCAAGAAGATGAAAAAAATAATCTTAACAGTTATAACAATTTTATTGACAGGTTGTGCGTCAGTGTTTGCCTCGGACAACTTTTTGAATGCGGTTGTACTCGAGGGAACGGACAACGGCGGGTATAACGTCCTCTTAAGATCGGACGCAATCGCATCCGTCAGACGATTTGTCGAAAACGATAACAAAATTATGCTTGATATAAAAGGGCTTACGGCATCGGAAAATCTTTCAGCGGTTTACAAAAACAGTCCCGACACAAACGGCATTGTCGTGGAAAACGTCGGAAATAACGAGGTTAAAATCCATATTCAGGGCGAAAATATCTCAAAAGCGAACATAATTTTTGACAGCCCCGCAACGGCACCCGTTGTCGTCGGGGACGGGATTTCAAAAGATACGGTAATATGGAGTATCTTTGCGGGATTGGTATTGTGTGTATTGCTTTCAAAATCGAGGAACATCAAGGTTGACCCGAGTGCAAAAATTCGTGCGGGGGTTCAGAAGAATTTGCGTGACAGAGAGATTGCGATGTACAAAAATTACAGAAGAGAACTTCTCACAATTCCGAACATCGACCACAAGGTCAAAAACCCTCGCATAAGACGTGCGATAAGAGAAGCTGATACCATAAGACATTTGCAAAGAGTGTCCAGGGTATAGACAACAAGTTTAAACACTGATTACAATAAACCTTAATAATCCTTAATCATCCGTTCATTTTGGACGGATTTTATTTTTGGTTTAAATATTATGCCAAAATACCGTTGTCACCGTTCGTCCACCATTTGTAATTAGGGAGTGCTTCTTGTTCACCGTATCCGCTGACAATATGGGACGTGATAACGCTTGACTCATTAGAGCCGTTTGCTGCGGTAGTTACACTTACATAATAACTTCCGCCGTCGGATGCGGTATAATAATCGCTGTAACTCTGCCATGATCCGTTTACCCTACCATTCATAACGTCGCCGCCGATACTGTCGATAAAATCTGCATCTGCCTGATATGCCGCATATTCGCCCCATTTGCAAGAGGTAAGATACATCAATTTTCTATAAAGCGGGCTTAACGTGTCGTTTAACGAAATAAAGTTTCCGTCGTCGTCACAATCTACAATCTTTACATTTTGAGCACTTTTGAATTGCCCCCATTCGACCTCGGTTATAAGTCCTTCGTTATAAAGTTGTTCTATTTGACTGTAATTGAACGTATTGAAACATCCTGACGGGTTATGATCCTCATTAACATATTGGTAAGCAGTTGCGTGTGTAAGTTCATGCACAAGCGTATCAACAATGTAGTACCAAGGTTTGTTTAACATTTCTGCTGCATCGTTTGAGTTTAGGGTAAGCCCGACATCATTAATTTGGGTCTCTCCATTTTTATCGACATAAGTTGAACCGTCAATACCATCACCTTTCACGGTACTGTGGTCAACCCCGTACAAACTTACATCATAAGTTTTTCCGTCTACCGTATAAGTAGCACTTCCGCCAAGCAGATAAGTGAAGTAAGAGTATGCTCCCAGTGTAATAAATCCAGCACTATCTACACCACCCAAATCGGCAAAAACAAGGTTCCCAAAGATAATGTCATCTGAAGTCGCAGAATCGCTAAAAGATCTGTAATCCTGTTGAGCAAGTAATCTGTCTAATGCATCAATTTGAGCCTGCATGCCTCTTGCTTCAAGGTATTCTCTTGTTTTATTTATTGCATATTGGACTTTATCCTTATTGGATAATGATTGGTAATATTCATCAATCTTTTGCGAATATTCTAATACTCTCAACAAATAATCGGTAGAATTTTCGTCAATTTTCCCGTCAGGGAAAAATGCGTTTAATTCTTCTTTTGACAAATAGCTGTCGGCAGTTCCGTCAACATCCAATTCGTCAAAAATTCTGTTCAAACACCCGAAGAAATCCCAGTGTGAATCTTCCCAAACATCATCTTGACTTAATTTCACAAGGTCAGCTCTTGAGATACCTTTGCTCGTGTCAATTCCGTGTTCCGCCAAAACGGTGAACATTTCATTCACGGTGTCAAAAGTCGCACCCGTACCTTTGCAGGTAGTTATGAAAGATTTGTAATCAGGGTCGTCAGGAGGAGTATCATCGCCGCCTTCATCTCCACCGCCCGGTACTTCAGGGGTATCACCGCCGCCTTCATCTCCACCGCCCGGTACGTCAGGAGTATCACCGCCACCTTCATCTCCGCCACCCGGAACTTCAGGGGTATCACCGCCGCCTTCGTTTCCACCACCCGGAACTTCAGGGGTATCACCGCCGCCTTCGTTTCCGCCACCCGGTACGTCAGGGGTATCGCCACCGCCTTCGTTTCCGCCACCCGGAACGTCAGGGGTAGTCCCACCGTTTCCACCGCTTGGCGGTACATTATTTTGGTGATGCAAGTTATAGATAAACACTTTAATATTGTGTAAATCTGATACAGACATTCCTTTGTATGATGTTGCCGAGGAAGTCGCACTCATTGTTTTAATACTGCCAAGGGTTTTGTCTTGAACATCATTGATATATGTATCCGAAATAATTCCCGAACCTGCAATTCCGCAAGTTTTTCCGCCTATTGTTACTTGATCCCCTGCAGGCACAAAGTTAACCATAGAGTCTATCCCCGACAAAGTCGGAGACTTTACCTGCTCGTCCTTCCCAACAAAGTTTATCTTGCTGATAGCCTGATTGTAAGGGGAAACTACCGCATCTTGTTTTGAATATGCAACACATGCCGAAGTATCCGCTACCGCATTAAGTAATGTTTTCCTTTGAGTTAAAGATAGTAAATTCAAATTTGTCATAAAATTATCCCGTTCTGTATTTCCACAATGAGGTTTACGGAATTTTCACGTGAAATCTTTGGAAATTTTTGGGTTTTGTTAAGGAATGTTACAGAAGTTACTAAGTGATTAAATTGATACCTAAATTCCGTAACTTTTACCCTCTCACAACGAGATATTTCTGTCGATTATTACGAGATGTAACGAAGTCAAGATTGAGATATA
>CAMAML010000114.1 GCA_945836835.1 uncultured cyanobacterium
CGATAAAAAGTTACTATAATTAGGTAATGATAAAGATTAAACTTCGACAGCTTATATGGGATAAAGAAACCACGGCAACGGAAATTCACAAGGCAACCGGTATCAGCCAATCAATTCTTTCGGATATCGTGCGGGGTAAGAGAACTAACGTGGGGCTTGATATTATAAATAAGCTTTGCATTTATTTCGGTTGTGATATTTGCGATATATTGGAATTTGTTCCCGAGGAAAAGGCTTAGGGGCTTCTTATCCTCCAAACAGACGATTTTTGGCGATTGTACGGTGCGAAAAGCCGAAATTTAACGTATAATATTTTTGTAATGTTGACTTTTTTAAAAGTGTCATTATAAATAAAATTAGTAGTAGCAAATTATCGTATAATCATACAGAAGGAGCGTCATTATGGGCATGGCCGCATCGCAAGCCAGATGGCTTGGTTTAACCGCAAGAAAGACAAACGTTGAATACGAAGGACAACAGATTAACCAACAGAGAACGGCTTTGGCGAACCAGAGTGCAAACACTTTCAACGAGCTGCTCGAGTTGGAAGTCCCGACGGCTCCGAGCCAAACGGATTATACAAAGGTCGTATACTCCTACGAGGACGGCACCGTAACCGAAAACATCGAAAGTATGACGGCTTTGACAAACGATCCCGATGGTTACAACTATTTGGTTACGCACTATCACTTCTCAAATGTTTATACGGGTATTCAAAACCAGCTTGCCAATCCGCAGGTTACTATTGGTACAAGCGGGGAAAAAGGTTCCGTTGCAAGAGAAGAGGTGACCTACGATGAGGAAACTAAAACTTATTCGGTGAACGGGCATGCCGTAAAGGCTTACGACAAAACAGTCGAGGAAGAGGCAGCCGATTATGACACAATCGTTAAAACGTATCCGGAATTGGCAAAGGGCGGAGACGTTATGTCCTATCAAGGAGACGACGGAAAGTACCATTTTACAACACTTACCGACCTTTCGGGAACAAGCGAAACAATTCCCGATTACACGGTAGAAACTCAAGTGCCGACTTACGTCGGGACGGCGGTTGTCAAAAAATTCGACCCGACAGACTCCGTTCAAAATGAAGCGTATAAGCAAATATGCAAAGATTTTCCGGCATCCGAGTTTGCAAAGGCAGATCCGAACGATTTATACACTTGGACTTATCAGGGTGAAACAAGATATGCATGCTTAAGCGATTTTCAAACGGCGTACGACAGCGCTCCTGACCCTTCATCCCCGACAATCGGGCAGGACAAGCTGACTTATTACACCGCAAAGGATTTGAGTACAAAGATTTCGCAGACCCAAAAGGCGATTGCGGAAATAGGTGCGGACGGTCGTGTTTCGTCGCTGAGGTTTGAAAATTCAACGGCACAGTATGCGGTAAACTCCAAGACTGAAACGGATACCGCAGCTTATGACGATGCGATGAACCAGTACAATTATAATATGCAGGTTTACGAGAAACGGATTGCGGACATCAACGCAAAGACCGAAAAAATCCAGCAACAGGACAGAACGCTTGAATTGCGACTGAGACAGCTTGATACGGAGCAAGAGGCACTGCAAACCGAGATGGAAGCGGTTCAGAAGGTTATTGAAAAGAACATTGAATCTACTTTCAAGACTTTTGAGTCTTAATAAACTAATTTAGAAAGGTGAACACACATGTCATACAAGAACGACAGTTATTTGGTAATAGCAAACAAATTCGGCTCGGCGGGTTCGGCGGCAAAGGCTCAACTTTGGGAAACTTACGACCAGTTGAGAGATTTGACGATTTCGGGTTCAGGCTCTGCTGGTACGGGGCTTGGAAATACGGGTAGTTTCCTGTACAGAATGGCAAGTTTGTTCGCACCTTCTTCATACGCAACCGTTTTTGGCGGGTCGGAGACCATGAACATTTCGGGAACCTCGTTTAGCTCATCGAGTAATCCGAGTTCTGCTTACGGGTTAAATTCCCTTTACAACTATTCGGGATTTTCGGGCGGGGCGGCACCGTTAAATTGGTCAAACGGGTTTGCAACGGGCGGTGCGTCGTCGATTGTGGGCTGGGGTTCGGATGTTTCGGGAACGGCAACGGGCTATGCGTCAAACCTTGGCGGGCTTGCGGATGTTGCAAGTGCAACGGCGTACGGTGTCGGGACGGCAAGCGGGTTTGGGTTTAAACAAAATATAGTTCTTCCCGTCGCAAGTTTGATTTCGGGCTGGGGCGGTATTATGCAGTCAGTTGCACCGTATTTGGGCGAATACGGGCTTGGCGCATTGGTTTTGGGTAACTTAATGCAAGGTACAACCTCGTCCGCTTTGGCGGCTTATCAAAAAGTTACGAGCGGGGTAACCGCTAACGCCGATACGATACTTTCTACCAAGGTAAGAAATATCGAAACGGTTTGCAAAATGCTCGATACGCAGGGTGACGTCGCAAAGAAAATGCTCAAAGAATCCATTGATGGCGACAGCAAAGCTATTCAAAACTTGTAGGTTTAAGTTATTGGGAAAAAGGAAAATAATGGACAGCAGAACATACATCAGAACGGTTTGTGACAAAATTTTCAAGGACAATTTTGTGTGCTTATTGTTCGCCAAATTGGTAACATTTTATTGCGAAATTTTCTCTCATCCCGTAAAATCGTTAAAGTTTGACGGAAATCTTCCGATAAAACAAAATGAGAGTGCTTCAAACCCATTCTCGCAGAATGTAACCACAAAACAAACACTTTAAAGTTAAGACATGTTAAGAAAAATAAAATAAATACGCAATATTTCATCGCAATTTGTTTTTATATACATGTGTAGGCTCTAAAGTGTATAGGAGTGAAAGGTAATGCAACTTCGGGACACTTTGGAAATGAATATAAAAAGAATAGTCGATTTCTTGATATATTCAAAGAACTTCATAATAAGAAAAAGCCCGATTAAAGCTATGGTTAATTCTGTGGTAGAAGGTTTAAAAGATTTCCTGACAATGAAAAAGAAATTGAAAATGGCACAGTATCGATTAAACTATCACCAGCACCAGCTCCACAAAATGGAACAGTTAATCGCAGAAAATAATCAACACAGCTTTCTGAAAGGTCAAAATCTTAACCAAACCAGATAAAGGAAGCGGAAAATGGGTGTCATTACAGATACTTTAAGACTAAGACAATTACGTGGCATGAAAATTGACCTGAATTACAAAATTCAGCAAATCACGACCACAAAGATGAGCCTTATCAGTGCCGGCAACGACTTGACGAAGGTGGGAACGGATTACGATCCCGAGTCGCCGATAATGAAAACGTTGCAACAGCGACAGCAGAAGTTGAAGTTGTTGGAGGAAAAGCTTGACCAGCAAAAATCCGAATATCAAATCCAGTTGCAGGCGGTCGAGGCGGAATACGACTCTTGCAAACAACGACTTACAAAATCAATACAGGAAGAGTTCAGCTACTCGTTGTAACAACGGGAAACCCACGGCAAAATGTCGGGTTCGATGAAAAACACCAACCTTGTGCCACTTAGGCGTCGGGTTCAACATTCTCATTGAACCCGACATTTTTAGTGCCTAAAATTGTCCGGCAACAACACAATACAGTGGCAAATCCGTCAAGTTGTCCGTCCGCTTATAATCCGCCAATGATATTCTCAATGCATTATTTGGAGTATATTTGTCTATATAACTCTTCAAACTTTTTGCTTTTAAATTGGTTGCAGCTTTAACTTCCACGGGGATAACTTCCGAACCCGTTTGGATTACAAAATCCACCTCAGCCCTGCTTGTTTCGTTTGTCCAATAATATACGGGGAGGTTTGGTATTGTCTTAAACTGTTGCAATACGTACTGTTCCGCTATCGCCCCTTTAAACTCCGTAAATATATCGCATTCGTCAAGAATTACCCTTGCCTCAAGTCCGACCAATGCCCCAAGTAACCCTACGTCAAGTATAAATAATTTAAACGAATTTAAATCTTCGTATGCTCCAATCGGCAAATACGGCTTTTTAATTCGATATACCTGATAAATTAAGCCGTTATCACGCAACCATGTTAATGCCGTTTCAAATTCCTTTGCACGTCCTCCGTTTTTTACGGCGTTATACACAAACTTTTTATTCTCTTTAGCCAGCTGTGTCGGAATTGAACGCCACAACATCCGAGTTTTTTCAACGGTATTTGCGGGAATATGTTTGGAAAAATCTCTTTCATATGACATTAAAATACTTGTTTGAATTTTGCGAACCTCGTTAAAATCCCGATTGTTAACAAATTTCTGGACAACTTCGGGCATTCCGCCAATATAACAATACTGTTTAAGCAACTCTTCAAATTTTGTTTTGAAGAGTTTTATCATCTCAAAATCTCGTTTTTCAATCAATTCTACATATTGACCTTCGCCCATTGCATCCAAAAATTCGGGAAAACTCAACGGATAAAGCCTTAAAAACTCGACTTTCCCGACCGGAAACCCTGTGCCGAAATGATGTGCAACCCCAAGCAGACTGCCCGCCGCAATAATGTCATACTCGGGAGCGTCCTCATTAAAGTATTTTAACGACGTAATTGCCCTCGGACACTCCCGGATTTCATCAAAAATTATCAACGTATTTTCAGGCTCAATCTTGAACCCCGCCTCCAGCCCGATTGCAGTTAACAACCTTTTCGTGTTAAGCTCCGTTTCAAAAACTTTGCACATTTTTTCATTTCTGTCAAAGTTTATGTAAACGGTCTTTTTGTATTGGATACGCCCAAACTCTTTCATTAACCACGTTTTGCCAACCTGCCTTGCCCCTTCAAGGATTAACGGCTTGTGATTTTCCTTGCATTTCCATTCCGTGAGAGATTTAAGAAGTTGTCGTTTCATGGTTATCCCCTTTATTCTCGTTTGTTTTACATTATTATCTTACACTTTTTTACACGAAAATTCAAGCTAATTTTACACTTTTTTACACGAAAGTTTACTCTAAATTAACACTTTTTTACACGAAAATGTAAGTTGATTTTACATGTTTTTACACGAAAGCCGAGTTGCACGTCCCCAAAAACATAAACC
>CAMAML010000115.1 GCA_945836835.1 uncultured cyanobacterium
GGGGGGACTTGAACCCCCACGGATTACTCCACACGCCCCTCAAACGTGCACGTCTACCATTCCGCCACATCGACACACTGTCATTTTTTTATTTAATTGTCAAGGTTTAATTTGTTTTTGTGGTCTCGTGTCGGAAGTTGCTTTCGCAACCCTCTCGAAAAAACGTCCCCCGGAAGTTTTTTCTCGGCAGAGTGCCACATCGACTCACCATTTCTTCTATATTCATTCTACCACAAAATTTTTTTACGTAAAGTATTTATTTTTGTGCAACGATAAAAATTACAGTAATTTTTGTCCGTTCATAAACAGTGCAACCGTCTTATTGGCTAAATCCCGCACCGAAACCATTACGTAATTATTTGCAGGACGTGTCTTTGAATTATAAATTTCTTTTATATATTTTCGTTCACCTTTTATTTCTTCCGTTATTGTTCGGGTATATTCCTGAAATTTATTTTTGTACCGTTCTATGATTAAATTGGGCGAATACGAAAATTTGTGGCTCTCAACAATATTTCCAAGTTCATCAAAATGTTCCGATTTTACAAACCTATCGGAGTTTGCTTCCCATTCATTATTTGAAACGAGCAGTCCGCTATCACTGTATTCCCTTGAATATCTGATACCGTTTTCCTGACCGGTTATAATTCTGCTTCCAAAATTTATATAATCAACTTTCATAACTCATGTCTACTACAAAAAACTTCTCACGTAAAGTGTTTTTTGCAAAATTTTTTGTGGTAACATTTAGGTATGGAAAATTTTAGTGAAAAGAAAACTCAATTTTGGCTTAATGTTGCTCATTTTACGAACGATATTTATACGGGGATGTTAAGTCCGATTATGCCGTTTATCGCCGCAAAACTGGCGTTTTCAATGGCGGTTGCGACGGTTGTTTTGAGCGTTTCACATATTTGTACTTCGCTTTTACAGCCTGCGTTCGGATTTTTTGCCGACAACCTCAGAAAACGTGCTTTCGTGTTTTGGGGGCTGTTGATGACCTCTTTGTTTATTCCGTTCGCACCTCGGGCATTGTCCGTAAGTTCACTGATTTTGTTCGTGGTTTTGGGTAGCCTCGGCTCAAGTTTTTTTCACCCGCAGGCTCTCGGGTTTACGGTTAAATTTTCAAAATCCGATGTAGCTAAGAATATGGGAATGTTTATGTGTTTCGGCACGGTCGGCTTTGCTCTGGGGCCCGTTATCTCGGCAGGGATAACTCAGCTTTTCGGGTTGGATAAAATTTCGTATCTTTCCTTCCTCGGGGTAATCGTTGCTTTTTCGATGTTTTTCTTTGTCCCTAAAATTAAAGATGAGCGAGAAACAAAAACTCAGTCGGAATTTTTTCAAACTTTTAGGGAAATTCTTTCCAACAGGAAAGTAAATTTGCTAAACCTTATTGCGATGCTTAAAACTCTGGTGACAACATCTTCGTGCATTCTTCTGCCGTTTTTGTGGAAAAGCTCGGGGCATAGTGCTTTTTATATCGGGTTTGCACTTTTTGCGTACAATTTTATGGGCGGATTGGGGTCATTTATTAGCAGGAAAGTTGAACTCAAACTCGGGACAGAACGAGTTTTTTATCTTTCTATGATGTCCTCGCTTCCGATGATGCTTGCATTTATACTTTCGTACAAAATTCATCCGACGGTTGCACTTTGCACCTTTATTTTTATGGGGTTAATCCAGTGGATGGCGGTTCCCGTGACAATGGTTATGGCTCAAAGCGTTCTACCGCAATACAAGAGTATTATCGGCGGGTTTATAAACGGATTTTCGTGGGGTGTTGTGGCTATTGTGATGACTTTTGTAGGCTATGTTGCTCAAGCAAAAGGGATTATGCCCGTTCTTCTCGTGGTGTCGGCAATCCCCGCAACATTATCCTATCCCGTTGTGAAACATTTGTTTAGGCTTATGGCAAAAGAGGTTTAAACCTCTTTATATGTTTTAAAATGGGTTTTGCAGACTTCAAAGAGCCTGTCTTTCCCGTATTTTTCGATAAACTCTTTAGCGGAAACTTTCACCTGCGGAGCACAGCCTTTAGGGAATTTTACCCCGAAAGTATTTTCCATTTTTTGAATGCGGTGAACAAATTCCGCCCTTGCCAAAATCGACGCCGCCGCAACCGCAATATCGCTTTCTGCACGGTGCATTTGCTCTAATCTTACAGTTTTGCCCTTTTCCATTAATGCGGATTTTATGAGGCTTTCATCCCCGAATTGGTCGGAAAGCACGTATTCACAGGTTTGCTCGGTTAAAATGTTTTCGATAACGCGAGCATGCCCCCATGCCAGTAACCTGTTCAGATTTTTTATTTTCCCGTAAAGCTCGTTATACTTAGGGTTTGAAATTGCGATAACGGAATAAACGGAATTTTCTTTGATTAAAGGTTCAAGCGTGAGGATTTTTTTGTCCGTAACTTTTTTACTGTCTTTAATCCCTGCGTCAAGGAAGATTTTGGCGGCTTTTTCGTCCACCATAACCCCCGCAATCACAAGCGGTCCGAAGAAATCCCCTTTGCCCGACTCGTCCGTTCCTATGTGTGTTACAAATTCGCTCATAATTATCTTCCGCCTCCCATTGGAACAGGTGCCGACGTTGGAGCGGCAGGTGTTGACGGTTTAGGTGCCGCAGGAGTAGTTGCTGAGGGTGCAGGTGCGGAATTTTGTTGCTGCTGATATGTTGTCGGCAGAACTCTTGACGGAGCCGGCGACGGTGCCGTCGTAACATCCGAAAACTCATTGTTTTCGCCCGAAGATTCCGCCGAATTTTTTGCTTCCGAAGTATCCGATTTTTCAGTAGGTGATTGGTAGGTTACGCCCGACGGAGATAACCGGATTTCGGGATAGTCAAAATCAGATTTCCCGAATTTTTCAACCGCCGTTTTCATAACGTCACGCCAAATAAGTGCGGGAACTGTTCCGCCCTGAATGGATTTTGTCGTTGTGTTGTCGTCGTTTCCGACCCAAACTCCAGTAACAACGGTCGGGGTATACCCGACAAAACTTGCGTCTTTATAGTCGTCGGTCGTCCCCGTTTTCCCCGCACAAGGAACACCGATATTTGCCGCACGCCCCGTCCCGTTTGTTATTACCGTTTTCAGCATGGCGGTCATTTGAGCCGCAGTTTGTTCGGATAATTGTCTTGAAACTCTCGTTTTCGGTGCTTTGTATACGACTTTGCCGAGTGAGGTTTCTATCCGCTCGATGGCGTAAGGCTGAACCAAATACCCGCCGTTTGCAAAAGCTCCGTAGGCTCTTGTGAGTTCAAAGAGCTTACTTCCGTTTGAGCCGAGTGCTATTGTGTAGTCATATTCAAGCGGGGTTGTAATCCCGAGCGACTTTGCAACCGCAATAACCGCTCTTATCCCGACTTCTTTGATAAGTCTAACCGCACAAACGTTTGAAGATACGGTTAACGCCGAATACATCGGGATATTTCCTCTGTATTTTGAACCGTAATTTCTCGGTGACCAGTCTCCGATTGTAATCGGTCTGTCTTCAATCATCGTGTTCGGGGTTAGACCATGCTCAAGAGCCGCCGCATATACAAACGGTTTAAACGCCGAACCTGCGGGGCGAACCGCCTGAACCCTGTCATACTGCGAGGCGGTGTAGTCTTTTCCACCTGCGTAAGCAAGTATTCGCCCGTCAATCGGAGAGAACGAAAATACCGCTGCCTGTTGGTTTGGTTTTGTGAGTCCGTAATTTTTTAAATTGGTAAGAATTGCACTGTTAAGTTTTTCCTGCATTTGGTAGTCTAATGTGGTTACGATTTTATAACCGCCTTGAGAAATATCGGTTTCGTCAAACCCCATTTTTTCAAGTTCCGCCATGACGTAATCAGTAAAATACGGAGCCTTATTGGTCGTATAGAATCTTGGAACGTTTGTTAGCTTAACTTTCTCTTCTTTTGCACTGTCGTACTCTTCACGGGTAATATATTTCATCTTGAGCATTCTTAATAATACCTGATTACGTCTTTGGACGGCAAGATCCATGTTGTTAAACGGAGAGTAGACGGAAGGTGCTTGCGGTAATCCCGCAATAAGTGCAAGTTCCGCCAGCGAACATTTGTCCAAGCTCTTGTTGAAATAGGTTTCCGAGGCACTTGCAACCCCGTAAGCCCCCGAGCCCAAGTAGACATTATTCATGTACATTTCCAAAATCTTATCCTTTGGAATTGTCTTTTCAATTCTTGCGGCGATGATAATTTCTTTTATCTTTCTGTCAAAAGTTTTTTCGTTTGACAGGAACAAAATTCTCGACAACTGCTGGGTAATCGTGCTTGCCCCCTGAACGACATGCCCGGCAATCACGTTTTGGATGGTGGAACGTGCAAGCCCCGTGAGGTCATAACCGTGGTGACGGTAGAAATTCTTGTCCTCGGTTGCAATCAGGGCTTTTTTTAATTGCTCGGGAACTTCGTTTATATTAGCTTTTTTGGAAGAATAAGCCGTAAAAGTTTTTATGACTTCTCCGTCGTAGGAGTAGAACTGGGTAACGATATTTGGCTTAAAATCCTCAAGGTTTCTGATAGGAGAAAGTGAGGACAAATAAAGCTCAAATGCAACGACTGCCGCAAGCACGCATGCGATGGAAAACACAAAAAACGAGCGAACGTTTCTTACGAACAAACTCCACCCGCTCGGCTGTCGACGCCTTGCGGCGGCAGGTTTTCTTGCGAATTGGTCGTTGTTACGGTAATCACTTCTTCTTATTCTTGCCATGGTAATATATCCCCATAATAAATCAACAGTGGTATTTTATTATAAAAAAGATTTCATGGCAAATGTTTTTTCGTCGTTTGTTGGCGTGGTATTTGGGGGCTTTTTTGAAGTGACTAAGTGGTTAAATGCCAAAGGGTTATGAAGAGGCTTGTTTTACAACAGGAGCAATACAACGAAAACGAGATATTAAAACCCCGGATGATTTAATGATGTTAAATTTATATCATTTAATGACAGGTTGTTCGTTGGCTGAAATCAGTGCGATA
>CAMAML010000116.1 GCA_945836835.1 uncultured cyanobacterium
CACCACCAGGCGTAGGCGATATAGAATTACTTAACGTATTTGGCTTAAAGAAAATAGTTGCAATGAATAGGAATGGTGAAATTAATAGTATGGAAGTTGCAGAAGGATATACGCTGGAAAAATTTAAGGAATTTAGTCGAAATTTTGACAACTTCATGGAAACGAATATATTTAAGTTGTTGCCAAAAGATTTACAAAAACGAATTATAGAAATTATAAAATATAATGAAAATAATCATGGTAAAAAACTTTCTTCAACCTCAAGAAAGGAAATCAACGAACTGGAACAGTTATGTGCAAAAGCTCTAAAGCCTGATGATGAAGCTAAGCTAATGCATGAATATTATAAAACGGCAAACAAATATGGAATGAAATATTATAATGATTTCTCTAATTTGTAGTAGGTTAGCTCAGTAGGTCGGCTTTACTTGAGCCGACATTATATACTTTATTCAATATTCATATCAATAATATCTTTTATGTCTGTGTTGTTTCCCCAGTTTATCTCATATAAATTTTCTCGAACAAATTCGTGAAAAGAGGAATATTCCCAATCTTTTACAGCTTTGACATAACCGTGTTTTACCGGATTGTAATGAATGTAATCTAAGTGTTTATTTAAATCATCTTCATCTCTTAATGTATGCTCCCAATATCTGTTTTGCCATAAATTTTTGTAGGTCGGCTTTACTGCTTGACTACAACGTCAACGCCGCCGAACTCGAACGCGTCATCGGCGCCCCGATAAAACTTTCGGAAATGGAGTTGTAGTTAATACATAATACCTTTTGGAATATCCCAAACTGAATAGTTAGGATATTTAGAAAAATTAGCATTATTATCCTTTATTATGTTCTGTCGTTTCTTTTCTTCAAAAAACGCCAGTCTTAATAAGTAAGCACTATTCTTACGTCTTTTTTCGATAATTTGTTTTGTTTGTTTGACTTTGTCCTTAGTAATAATCAATGTTTTCCCTGACATATTTTCTCCTTTTGGTAATATAATAAAACCGTAAATATTTTTTTTTGCGAATTATTTCTTAAATAAAAATCCCCCCTCTTAGCCACTTGATTTTACGTGATACGTTTATTGCAACAAAAGTTAAACAAAGCAAAATTTTTATAATATTTGTGCTACAATTCCGTGTGTAGAAAAATGATAAACATAAATTACCCCAAAATAAATACATATACCCCTCGCAGAAGTCAGGTTGCGTTCAAAGGTTCACCGGTACCAATGGTGAAAGATGTAAAGCTGGCAAATCTGTACGCAACTTTTATTGTCGGGAAAGTAAAACTCGGGCAAGAATTGTTTTATGTTAACCAAGCCTCAAACGAGTTTTTTTCAATTCTCAAGAGGGGGAAAAGTATTGGCTATATTGTCCTTGTCCCGAGGATGTTTGAGGGCAAAACTTGCTATTCCTGTTCAGAGCTTCGTAATCTGTCGAATATAAAAGGTGTCGGAACAAAACTGCTCCAAATAGGTTTTAAGGCTCATAAAGATTCAGGGATGACGGGTGATTTTCGGGTTCACGACGTATTATACGAGGCGGAGGATTTTTACGCAAAACTCGGGTTTAAGGAAGATTTGAAACGTGAACAGCAATGGTATCTTCCGAAAGAAAACGAACACATCCTCGAAACCTACAACGGCGGGTTGTAACGGACAAAGGGTTGGTTCAGTTACTCTTAAAAAATTTTATGCTGTTTTTAACTTGATTTCAAATTTGCGCTTGAAATTCTTCCGTGTTGGGTCTAAACTCAAAATCGGATGAGGAAAAAATTATGAGCAAAGGTATTTTTGTAACTGCGACGGGGACTGACGTCGGAAAAACTTATGTATCGGCACTTTTGGTCGACAAATTGAGAAGGTCGGGCAAAAATTGCGGATACTACAAACCCGCCCTAAGCGGTGCGGTTAACGTCGAAGGGAAAATTGTCCCCGGTGACTGCGATTACGTCCTAAAGTTTGCGGGAATTGACAAAGCACCGGAAGAGTTTGTTTCGTATATCTTTGAACCTGCCGTGTCCCCCCATTTGGCGTCCGTTATAACAAAAACACCCATTCATGTAGATAAAATCGTGCATGATTTTGCACGCATAAAACAAGAGTTTAACTACGTAATCGTCGAAGGTGCGGGCGGAATTGTTTGCCCGTTTAACCTCTCGGACGGAGAAAAAATCCTGCTTCCCGACGTTATTAAGGCTCTCGGGTTAAGTGTCGTCGTGGTTGCGTCTGCTGCTTTGGGGACGATTAATTCAACGGTTCTCACGGTCGAATACGCCAAAAGTCGTGGGATTAGCGTTAAGGGAATTATCCTCAACAACTACGACGAAAACGACCTTATGCAAAAGGATAACAGGGTTCAGGTCGAGGCGTTGACGGGGGTTAAGGTTATCGCAACCGTGAAAACGAATGAAAAAGAACTCAATATAGATGAAAAAACTTTATCGGAAATTTTTGACGAGGTGTAAAAATGGAAATGACGGAAAACTGGGCTGAAAAAGATTTGAAATACATATGGCATCCGTGTTCGCAGATGAAGGATTACGAGGAGTTAAAGCCTATCGTAATCGACCACGGCAAAGGGATTTACCTCTACGACACAAACGGCAAAAAATACTATGACGTCATAAGTTCTTGGTGGTGCAACCTTTTAGGACACTGCAACCCGACGATAAGCGAGGCGATAAAAAAACAGGTCGACGAATTAGAACACGTAATCTTTGCAAACTTTTCACACAAAGGTGCGATAAGGTTGTGCGAAAGGTTGAGCAAAATTTTACCCGAAGGTTTATGCAAATTCAATTTTTCGGATAACGGCTCGGCATCAATCGAATGTGCCTTGAAGATGAGTTTTCAGTACCACTACCAGGCGGGACACCCCGAAAAAGTGAAATTTATGTCGCTCACTGACGCCTACCACGGCGAAACTATCGGTGCGTTGTCGGTCGGCGGGGTAGATTTATACTCAAAAATCTATAAACCTATGCTTATGGATGTTGTAAGGGTGCAAGCTCCCGACTGTTTCCGTTGTCCGTACGGCAAGAGGCGGGAAAACTGCGGTTGTGAATGCTTTGAACACGCCGAAAAAGCCTTTCAAGCCCACGGCAGAGAAACCGCTGCGATGATTGTTGAACCTTTACTTCAAGGTTCTGCGGGGATGAAGGTTTACCCTCCGCTTTACCTGAAAAAATTGAGGGCAATTTGTGATGAGTATAATGTCCACCTTATCGCCGACGAAATCGCAACGGGATATGGCAGAACGGGGAAAATGTTCGCTTTTGACCACGCAAACGTTTCACCGGATATGATGTGCCTTTCAAAAGGGCTGACGGGCGGTTATATGCCGATGTCGATTTTGGTTACGACACAAAAAATCTATGACGCGTTTTATGCCGATTACAACTCGGGCAGAGCATTTATGCATTCCCACACATACAGCGGAAACCCGCTTGCCTGCTCCGCAGCTAACGCCGTACTGGATATTATGGAGGACGGCTCGGTCTTAAACACTGCACGAGAAAACGCCGTTTATTTTAATAATATGATTATGGAAAAATTTGCCTCTCTCAAAAACGTGGGTGAAGTTCGTCATATCGGGCTTGTTAACGCAATAGAACTTGTCAAAGACAAGACGTCAAAAGAAAGTTTTGCCCCGAAACTTCGCACAGGCTACCAAATATATAAGAAAGCACTTCAAAAAGGTGTAATTCTACGTCCGCTCGGAGACGTGATTTACTTTAACCCGCCACTTATCATCAACCGTGAAGATATGGATTACGTGACGGACGTTGCCCTCGAATGTACCAAAGAAGTCCTTGCGGGATAACGGGATTTTGGCGGTCGCTGGCGTCTTGAATCCCGCCGAGATATGGCACTACTGTCCGAGATTTGGAAAGCGTAAGGCTAACATTCAAGCCAATTTTGTAAACTTGTGTTAAGTTTTAGTCGAAAATGGGCAATTTTAAATCCGTTTTTACTTTATAAGGGTGAAAACAAAAAATTTAGTGTGGAGAAAAACTATGACAACGATGCAACCCGTACACATTCAGACAAATTATTCCCAAAACCCGATAAAATACGCCCCCGCAATCCCGATGCAGGAACCGCAACCGCCGTATGACGCAAGTGTTGCCAAAAAAGAGCAGGCAATGGCGATTTCCTACGATATTGCTGCCGAATACGCCGCAACCGACAAGCTCTTGCACGTGATGACGGATATTGCCAAAGAGGCAAAGAATGAAAAAAATCCTCAACGCAAACAAATTCTTGAGGCAAGGGTCGGCACCGTGAACAATATGATTGAACAACGAGAGGCTAAACTTCAACAAATGACTTCAATGCTTGAGGCAAGCGAAAAAACAGCTTAATTTTATAATAAAAATCATAATAAAAAGCGATAACGTTTTGTGCGTTATCGCTTTCATTTTTCCGAAATCGAAAAATCGCTTCCCAGCTCGTTTTCCACCGTTTTAATTAACTCCGAAAGCGGGATATTCAACGCCTCCGCAATCCTCCACAGCATAGTGATTTTTGCCTCAATCTGCCCGTTTTCGATACGGCTAACGTTCCCCGGATTGAGGTCATATTCATACGAAAACATGTTTAGAGATTTGTCTGACATCTCGAGCCTTGTCTGCCTGATAACCTTTCCGATTTGAGTGATTAATTGTAAAGTTTTATTATTTTTGTATTGCATATATACAATTATATACGTTATAATGGGATTACTGTTGTATACATAAAACGATGGGGATATGAGGTTCTCCACGCCTCGTAAAAAATAAAAGTTACCAAAAATCGGCACTCGTACGATACCAAAATGATTGTAAAATTCCCCTCTCCATGCGGGAGAGGGACAAACCAACGTCACGAAGAAACCATAACTCCCACGGAGGGGTGAGGGGGTAACAAAAGAAAGATAGAAAAAATAATACAAGGTTCAAAAGA
>CAMAML010000117.1 GCA_945836835.1 uncultured cyanobacterium
TATTTTAAAATATGTTGAATTAACCGATTAACCCTCACCAACCATTTCTAAATTCGCTATGCTCATTAAGAAATGGTATCCTCTCCCGACGGAGAGGGGTATTGCTACTGCATTTCTGTCACATACTACGGAATAAAATTTATCTCGGACAGCAGTGCAGGTAGAGGGGGAAACTTATGCATAACCGTCGTACATACAATCGGCTACTAGAACTTTTTCAAGTGTGCATACGAGGCGTCCATCGCCTTTTTGCCCTGTTTGCCAAAATCTATCGAGTACATCGTGCTTTCGCCGACGGGGATTACCTCTAAAATATGCCCGATACCGAGTTTTTCGTGAAAAACTCTCTCCCCGACCGAAAAAGTATCCGTTACCGTGTCTCCGCCCGAAATCTTGCGTTCTTTTTCCGCCTCTGCCTGTGCAAGCTGTTTTTCGTAACGTTTTTTCTCTTCGAGCATGCGTTTTATTGAGTTGTCTTTGAAAAACTCTTTAACCTTCTCTTCGTCTTTTTGCTTGTTCAGCTTGGATTTTACAAGAATTGTCCTTTGTGGCGTAATTTTCATTGGTCTTGAGGTGTGTTCCACCGCCGAATTTGAACCGTAGGTATTTGAAGTTGACTTGGTCGTAGTTGTCGTCGAAAGCGATTTTCTGCTCGGGGCGACAAACCCTTTGCCAAACCCCGAACTCGGTTTGACGTAACCGTCGTTGTCCGATTGTGCCGCCGAATACGAATAATCGGATTTCCCCGTCTTAGCTTTCGATACGGCGTTTCTGAAGGTAGAAGAGGAGTTTGTACTGCCTTCAAAACAAATTTTGTTAAGCAACTGCGGCGGAATTTCTTCCAAAAATCTCGACGGCTGGTAATATTTATACTCACCCCAAAGCTGGCGACGGTTTGCCGAAGAGATATAAAGTTTTTCTTCCGCTCTTGTAACCCCGACGTACATAAGCCGACGTTCTTCTTCGATTTCGGACGGGGTGTTAAGCGTTCTTTGGTGCGGGAAAATCCCCTCCTCAAGCCCTGCCAAAAATACTTTCGGAAATTCCAACCCTTTTGCGGCGTGCAGGGTCATCAGCGTAACGTTGTTTGCGATATTGTCCATGCTGTCGATGTCCGACACGAGCGAAACCTGGGTCAAAAATTCGCCCAAAACGTTGTCGTCCTCTTCCGGTACAAATTCTTCCGCAACGTTGACAAACTCTTGAAGGTTTTCTATGTCCGCCTCGCTCTCCGGCGTGTTTTGTGCCTGCAATTCCGCCAAATACCCGCTTTTTTCGATGACAAGGCTCACAAATTCTCTCAAATTATAAACAGTGCTTGCCTCTTTAAATTTTAGGATAAGTTCGCAAAATTCAATAAGTTTTTTGCGGGTTCTTGACGAAATTTCGGAGTTGTCGTCAAGCATTTGAACCGCCTGAAAGAGGCTTACGTCCTGCATATCCGCTATATCTTGAAGTTTTTTTACGGTTGTGTCACCGATTGCACGTTTCGGGACATTTACTATACGTTTAAAACTCTGGGAGTCGTCCGTGTTGTAAATAAGTTTGAGGTAGGCGATAATGTCTTTGATTTCTTTTCGGTCGTAGAACTTCAACCCGCCGTAAATTCTATAAGGAAGCCCCGCCGCCATGCAGGCCTCTTCTATCGCACGGGATTGCGAGTTTGTACGGTATAGGATTGCGTATTGGTTGTAATTTCCGCCACAGTCCTGTTTAATTTTGCTTACGATGAAGTTTGCCTCGTCGGCTTCATCTTGTGCTTGGAAGTAGTCGATAAGCTCGCCTTCGCCCTTGTTTGAATAGAGGACTTTGTCGACCCTTTCGGTGTTGTTTTCGATGATTGCGTTTGCAACGTTAAGGATGTTTGCGGTCGAACGGTAATTTTGCTCAAGTTTTATGAGCTTTGTATTCTTAAAATCTTTTTGGAAATTAAGGATTATGGTGTAATCCGCACCACGCCAGCTGTAAATCGATTGGTCGACGTCACCTACGACGCAAAGCGAGCGTTCCGGCGGAATTTCCGACTGCGCGTTAGTATAGAGCATGTTGACCATTCTGTATTGAGCAAGGTTTGTGTCTTGATACTCGTCGACCAGGATGTGCTGAAACCTGTTAAAATAGTATTCACGAACTTTCGGGTTTTGTTCTAAAAGTTTTACGGTCAGCATGAGCATGTCGTCAAAATCGATTGCGTTGTTGTTGTTTAGTGTGTTTTCGTAAATCTCAAAGATTTGGGCAATCTTTTGGGACTTGAAATCTCTGGCAAAAGTCGCAAAAGTATAAGCGTCCTGCATCTTGTTTTTAGCGTTCGAGATGACCGCCTTTACGAGCTTCGGCTGGTAAACCTTATCGTCAATGTTCAATTTTTTGATAGCCTGTTTAATAACGGCATTCGTGTCCGTATCGTCATAAATCGTAAAGTTTTTGTCGAGTTTTTTGCCCGATTGGAAAGAATACTCCTCGATATTTTCTCTCAAAATTCTCCCGCAAATTCCGTGGAAAGTTCCGACCCACATGTATTTTACGGTATCTTCACCGAGCATGTTCCCAAGCCTTGCCTTCATCTCTTTTGCCGCCTTGTTAGTGAAGGTTACCGCCAAAATATTCTTTGGTCTTACCCCGTTTTGGATTAAGTATGCAATCCTCGAAGTTAAAACTTTCGTCTTGCCGCTGCCCGCTCCCGCAAGGATTAAAAGCGGCCCTTTCGTCGTCTGTACGGCGTCTTTTTGCTCATTATTAAGATTTTCCAATAGATTTTCCATTTGCCCTATTCCCAAATTTAAAATTTTGTGTTATAATTAGCATACTCGAAAAATATAATTATTGCAATCAGAAAGTGGGAAAAATGACAGAAGAACAAATTAACATTCAATTAAATTCCGACAACGACGCAAATCAAACCAATCAGCCGTCAATTATGGTACCTATGGACGACATGGATGTCGTAAAATCGGATTCACCTCACGCCGTGGACGAATTGGCACAAGAATTGGCAACAATCCGCCAATCCGCAAAGAAAATTGCAATAATCGGCAGTCGAAATCTTCCGATTACGCACCAACAAATGATTGAAACCCTATCGACCGCATTGGTTATGCAGGGAAATACGATCATTACCTCGGGCGGATCATCGGGGACAAACGCAGCAGCAATAAGAGGGGCGATGAAAGCTAATCCCGAAAAATTGAGAGTTATCCTTCCGCAAACAATCGGACAACAACCGAGCGACGTCCAAGACCAGCTTATCGGAGTTCCGAACATTGTTGAGCACTCGGACAGGGCAATGATGACTTTGGCTGATGCGTCAAGAGTTTGTAACAGAGAAATTATCGACGAATGTAATCAACTTATCTGCTTCCTCTCTCATACGAGTAAAACCCTGCATAACGCCGTTCAGTATGCCGAAGAAGGGCATAAAGTCATTACGGTGTTCTATTTGGATTAATAACTTTTACCTTGTTGATTGACTATGGACGATAAAATAAAAAAACTTACGGGGAAAAATAAGCAGGACTTTGAACCTGTCGCAAAATCCCTTGTCGATAATTCCGACGTAGAATTGTTCCGCGAGCTTGTCGAGCGGGACGGATTTCTGTTCGATTTTGTGAAAAACAATGTAGCACAAAGAATTTACAACGCTTGCGACGAAAAAAACTACAAAAACCTTCTGAAATTTTTGGATTACTATTCCCCGTCGTATGACGACGCAATCGTTTCCGTTTTGGCAAAATATGCCGATGAGGATTTGACGGACGAAATGCTTGAAATCTTTGAAAACGGCACGGAGGCTCAAAAATGCTACTGTGCAAAATTTTTCTCGTACGTGCAAGACCCGCTCGCACTCGATATGCTGAGAGAAAACTCTTACACCGCTAACGAAAGCCTTAACGCAAATTGTGCCGCGACTTTAGGCATCTGGCATGACACGGAAAGTTTTAACGAGGCTCTTGCAAAACTCAAAAGCAGTGATGAGTTTGAAAAACTTGCAGCGGTGAAGTTTTTGGTAATATACGGGGATAGAGCCGCTATCCCTGCTATTTTGGAGGCGATGAAAACTTCATCCATGTCCGAAAATATAGCGGGTGTAATCCCCTACCTCATCAGCCTTCAAGAACTTATTAATACCGATTACGAAAACGGATTACTTGTCTTGAGTAACATTATCAACGGGCTTGGCGAAATTTTGGGGCTTTACCTCGTTATTGATTTTGAAATATTTAACGCACTTGAGGACTTGATTTCCCAACCTCCGACGGGGGCAGGGGCGGTTGTTCTCCTTCAGGCACGGGAAAAATTTGAGATTTTGACCGAAAACGACGAGTATATGTACGACGAGGATAAAAACACCAAAGACGAAATCAAAGATATTAAAAAACTGTTAAACTCGGTCAGCAAGAAAAAGTTGCAACCCCAAATTGACTCCGAAATACGTGAAACAAGCCCGTTTGTCTTTACGGCACTTGATTATACCGACAACGAAGACTTGGTAAGAGAGCTTTTGAGAGGGAAAAATCAAACCCTCATCCTAAAAACGCTTGAAGTCCTAAAACGCATGGGAGTTTTGGATAACACCGCAAAAACAGTTGCCCTGCTAAAGGTTTCTGACGAAAACATCAAGTCGATAATAAGAGCTTTGTAGCTCGTTTATTTTTTGCGAACAACGATTTCATAGCCGAGAGTTTCAAAAATTTCTATCAGCTCGGTAACTTTAACAGTCTTGTTTCTGAGCTTGTTTGTTAGGTTCTCGAGCGAGTCGGTCTTGTTGTAGTTGTGGTTAATGTCAACTTTGAGGCGTGTTAGGGTCTTGCCTTCCAGCACCGCCAGAAATTTTATGAGATTTCGTATGTTCTCTTTGTTGAGCAGGTATTCTTGTTTCATAAGTCTATATTATCCGAATTAAGGCTTGACAATCTAATTATATAGTGATATAATCTAAGTATATAG
>CAMAML010000118.1 GCA_945836835.1 uncultured cyanobacterium
ACACGAACAATTTTGTAAAAATTCTTGTGCTTGGTTATACCATTACATTCGATTTAGCATTTTCAATAATTGAAAAGAAATTACCTGACAAATATTTTCCGAGTATTATTACATATTGTATCACAGTTGCAAACGTAATGCCTTTTCTAACTTTTCTTTTGTGTATGCGGATTAGAAAAATTGGCAAAAAGCGTTGCCGTAAAAAATCTTGCCAAAATTTTCCCCAAAAAATATGGACTTTTTAGAGAAAATACATTAAAATCAGTGTATGGATAATTTGAATTTGACAAATTTTATCGCAAAATATTCTATCAAGCGGGTGCAGGTCAGCACGCCAAAAACTTCGACCGCACAATCGTCGGGAACTTTTACGGCACAGACCTCCTCCGGCACGACAACCTCCTCTTCCGCAGGAACAAGCTCCGCCTCACAAGCACCTCAAATGGCGTCGCTTGCCAACACGGAACAATCCGTCTATGTTAAAGGTTTGCTGAATTTGCCAAAAAATCTGAACGAATTTGTCTATATGGTTCAGCGGGGGTACACGCAAATGCAGATGTCGCGGTTGCTCATGCAACAGTCGATGTTACAGCGGGCGAATATGTCCCAAACTCAGGCACAAATTTTGGCACAGTTGCAGGGACTTTCGGCAGAAGAACTTCAAAACGCACTGCAAGCCCAACTTGCCTCGGGGGCAAAAGCAGGGACGGACGCAAAAAACTTGCAGATTTTGTCCAACGGGATGATTAACCTTTCCGAGCTTGCGACCTTGTTGCAAAACAACGGCAAAGACGCTATAACAAAACTTATTTTAACCATGGCAAACGCTTCAAAGCAAGGGATGACGGATGTCAGCAAGCTTAAAGACACGGCAAAACTCATTAACGCAAGTATTTCGCTTGCAAGTCAGGAAAACACCACCCAAACTTTAAAAACTTTGTTATTATTGTATTTGCCGTGGTTGCCGTTGCAGGAAGGGACGGATTTTGACGTCGAGTTTCAAAAGGGGGCGGACGGTGACGACGAGGACAGTATTTTGGTTATCACGATTTCGACGGTTAATTTCGGCAAAGTTGTCGCTACCTTGATTTTGGAAACTTCAAATTCTGTTCACCTGAATGTCGAGTGTTCAAAAGAGTTTCCTAAAGACGAACTTTTGGCAAGGCTTCAGAGGGACGAAAAGCAGTATTCAATGCAGTCTGTCGTAACGTTTTCGGGGCTTGAGGCAAAAAGTGACGCCGGGACGGTTGAGAAAGCAAGCGTTACGATGTCCCGGATGAAGGAAATTAACCCGTTTATGTTGCTTGCTGCACATTCGGTTATCAGGAACACCATTATGATTGACAACGAGTCGTCAAACGGGGGCGTTTCGCATGTGGATTAAAGGGTTTTGACGGATAAAGGTTTTAGATAAAAAATAAGGAGAAAATTAAATATGAAATTTTTACATTCTATGATACGGGTAAAAAATATAGACGAGTCGTTGAGGTTTTATACGGAGCTTATGGGGATGACTTTGAGCCACAAAAAGCGGCTTGACGATTGCGAGTTATATTTTTTGGACGACGAGAGCAAGTGTTGTCAGCTTGAGTTGACTTATAACGACGAAACTCCTCAGGACGGTTACGAGAACGGGAATGCATTCGGACATTTTGCGTTTGGGGTGGAGAGTTTGGCGGAATTTGGCAAAAAGTTGACGGAGATGGGGTACGAGTACCTTTACGAACCGTTCGATTTGAACGGCAAGGGAACGATGATAGCGTTTGTGAAAGACCCTGACGGCAACGAGATTGAGCTTATCGAAAAAGTTGTGTGGTAGGTGTGGGACAAAGGTAAATCGGAAGGTTTTCGGCAAGTTGCTTGACGGATAGACCGCAACAACGGGGAAAATTTAGTCAAAAATGTATAGCGGATAGTTTTGGCGTATTTCTTGAACCGTTTTGAGGTATTTGCGTTTTTGCAGTTCGTCTTTGAGTGTTTTTGCCTGAGTTTCAATATCTTTCAAAAATTTAAACTTAGCCTTGTCGGTCGGTTGTGCAAAATAACGTTTCAGTAATCTTGTGCATTCAATATCTCCGACAAGCCCGTCCGACATCGGAACTACGCCTCCGATGTCAAGGACTATTCCGTTAACTGAGTTGTCCGGCTTTTTATCGGTGTGTTTCAATCCAAGTTTGTCAAACGGAAATTCTGACTTAGCCTGCATATCTTCCGAAATATACTTTCCGACGGAATAAGGTTGTTTGCCGAATGAATACATATCCGCTAACGTCAGCCCGTCTTTCACGTGGATTTTATGACCGTTGACGTATTTTATATAAGCGGAGGTATTTGCTTCCGCCAAAATGCCGTGTTGAACAAATTCTTTAGGATTGATGTTGTACGGAATGTCGATAAATTCAATAAAATTTTCCGCTCTGTGTATCGATTGAAAGTTTATCGGAATGTGATTTTCTTTTGCGTATTCTAAAATTTCATATATTCTAAATTTGTAGAGAACTTCTCGATATTTGTTAATGAGTTTGTTTTCAAAATGAAGGGAGGGGTCTTTATACGTCTTAATCACAAGCGGGGGAATTAAGTCTTGATTATTTTTTCCGGTAAATTTGCACTTATGAACATCGGCATAACAACCCGAACCTGCGTAATCAAGTTTTACGGACTTTAGTTCGGGCAAGTATTTTTTAAGATTTTTCGCCAGAACCTTTTCCGCTTTTTTTCTTATGGTGGAGCATTGTTGTTCAAAAAGTTCATCTTCGCAACAGTATACTTTGTGATTTTTGATACCGTAAACAATTTTAGCGGCATTTTCAATAGTAGGTTTAAATCTTTCGAGAGTTGAAAGTTTTGCTGTTGCGTATTCTGTCAACAGGGCTGCGGAGTCCGCAAAAGCCTGTTGAACCCCTTTAATCGCATCAGCTTTGTTTTCGGGGTGGTTGCGAATGATTGCGGTTAAGAGTTCCGACGGGAGGTTTCCGACGGTTTTGTTTTTGCAGGTTTCAACCATTTTGTCGTAATGTTCATAGTTAATGCCGTGCTTAAAAATATTTTTTAACCTTGAGTATCCGTATGTAACGTTGTTTGAAGATATTTTTATTGCCATAGAAAATTTTTCCCATAATTTACTTAACATCCGAACAAATAAAAAATTGCCGATTTCGTAAAGATATTTTAAGCGATCTTACGGGGTGAGCGGGCGAACAAAACAAAAGTAGCATTACCCCCCTCTTTTTTCGCTCAATCGTAAGAACTCTTTGTACGCACCACCCCAGTCCGCCATGGCGTCAAGCACCACCGCAAGGCTGTATCCTATGTCCGTCAGCGTGTATTCTACACGAGGCGGTTTTTCCTGATAGGCAATACGCTTGACTATCCCTTGGCTCTCCATATTTCGCAAGTTTGTCGCAAGCACTTTTTGCGTTATCGGTTTAAGGCTTTGTTTCAGCTCGTTGAACCGTTTTGTACCCGTGAGCAACGATTTCACGATTAAAAAACTCCAGCGTGTGCTGAACATGGTTAAGGTCGTTTCAATCGGACATTTTGGCAAGTCTTTGCTTTTCATCGTTTTCTTAATCCTCTTCGGGTAATTTTGCCCCGTACTTTCAATTAAAATACAAAAGGGTTTTGTTGGCAAGTTCGGCATGCTTTTGTGCGGAAAACCTTTTTACAAAAGTTTACCGATTTGCTTTTATTGCGAAAAATTGCTACAATCCTTTTGGCAAGGGTGTTTAGAAGCATGCCGTAAAACTGAATAACAACAAAAAATAAAAACAAAAAGTCGCGAGAGCCTGTTTTGCCAAGGTGGAACGGGGGGTGCGATTTTCATCACGTGAGAATCGGTGACCCTTTGAGGGGAACCAAAGATGAGATTTTTCGCAAGGAAAATCGAAGTTGGTTTGTTTGAGCGGTCGAGCATGCCATCATAAGAATTCTCGTATTCCGGTAACTACTGGTCGAGTTCGGAGGCTTCCGCTGTATATGCGTACAGACGGAACTTCAACACCGATAACAGTAACTGGAACAGGAATGAACGTTACAATGGCAACAAGTCGTTGTGCGTAGGCGATGAAAACATGCTTTTTGTTTTTTTGGTGGCGGAAAATTATTTTTGTGAGGTTGAAATTATTTCTGCGGGGACGGAAAATTCCGTGGATTTGCAACTATTTTCGGGTTTTTCTTGCTCGAAATATAAACTTTTGTAAACAAGATTATTGTCCAGGGGTTGATTTTTATTTTTTTTTGGATTAGGATATTTCTTGCGGATATCGCAAGCCGAATTTAAAAATTCATAGCTGAAAAAATAAAATAAAACAAAATAAAAAAACTGCTTGACAAAAAAAATTTAGGTGATACGATAGAAAAGCTCGAGAAACGGATGGAAGCGAAGCCCCAAGGAGTGCCGAAGAGGTCGGCGGACTGACGGAGAGACGTGAGTCGGGATGAGCGGTCGAGCGAGAAACGCAAAGAAGAAGTTTGAACATTGAAAACAGAATAGCTGAAGACGAAACATAATACTTGTTAATTCTGAAAAAAATGATTTCGCAAAGACAAAAGACGTAAGGCGAGAGCCAAGCGTAAGTAAAAAAATGAGTCAAAGCAGTCTGCTTGAAAGAGCGGATTGAAACGATAAAACTTTCTGACAATGGAGAGTTTGATCCTGGCTCAGGACGAACGCTGGCGGCGTGCTTCATACATGCAAGTCGAACGAGAAGTCACCTTCGGGTGATGGAAAGTGGCGGACGGGTGAGTAAAATGTAGAGAATCTGCCCTTAAGCGGGGGACAACAGTTGGAAACGACTGCTAATACCCCATATGAGCGTAGCTGGAATGCTATTCTTGAAAACTCCGGTGCTTAGGGATGAGTCTGCATCTGATTAGCTAGTTGGGGGTGTAATGGACCACCAAGGCGAC
>CAMAML010000119.1 GCA_945836835.1 uncultured cyanobacterium
GATACGACCTTGAACGGCACGATACGTCGTTGAGGATTTATACCAAATTTTCGAGCAGGAAAAAAGGATTTGCGGGATTTTTGAGAAACATTTCGCTTAACGCACTTGCAAACCGTATCCCGATGAGTTCAAAGAACGACGAAAAATATTACGCATCAGAGTTAAAGGAATTGCCTGATATCGAGGCGGACGAAAAAGATTGTCAAATATTTATCACAAAAGTTGAAGGGGACGTCGAGCATAACAACTTCCTGTCCTCATTGAAAAAACTTAGGTAAGGGTTAAAATGGGGTTTGAAGATAGGTACGAAAAAATAACCGAATGTGTAGCTGGGGAATTGAACTTGCTAAAAACGCTTATAAATGAAGAGTTGAGCGGGTTAAATTCGGGTGTGGAAAAATTTGACGTTATGCTGACAAAATTTATCGGCTCAAAGTCAAAACATATCCGACCTGTTTTGGCGTTTTTGTATCTTAAATCAAAAGGGTTAGAGGTTGACGAAAAACAGATAAAATTTCAGGCGGTAATCGAGCTTATTCATAACGCCTCCCTTATCCACGACGACGTGATAGACGGGAGTCAGTTAAGACGGAGCGAAAAATCTCTGAACGCAAATTTGGGCAACCACCTGTCCGTAATCGGCGGGGATTTTGTGCTTTCTTATGTGCTTAAATACCTTGTGGATTTAGGCAAAATCGAGTTACTCGAAATGGTTGCAAAGACCATGGAAAAGATGTGTCTCGGTGAGGTTAAACAGTATTATACGAGATATGAAATCCCGACGCTTGAAGATTATCTTGAAAAAACTTACGCCAAAACGGGAGCGTTATTTTGCCTTGCACTGAGCGGGGCGGAGTATTTGGCAAGCGGAAAAGTTTCCGATGAAACAGAAGAGTTTGCAAAAAATTTCGGAACAGCTTTTCAGATAAGGGATGATATAAAAAATATTGTCAACAACATTCCGAACGGCGACATCGCAAACGGGATTTACACCGCCCCCGTAATTTTTTCCGGCGATATAACCGAACCTTTGGCAGGGGTTGAAAAAGCAAAAAGTTTATTGGATAATTATATAAGAAAATCCGCATTTTATCTAAATCAGTCGGATAACGTGTACAAAAGGGCTTTAACTGAGCTTTTGGAATTGGTGGATAATGAGTAGCGATATAGTTTTATTTGACAATATAAAAAATTGGTATAACAAAAATAAACCTGCGATAAAAGAAACGGTTGAAACTGTCGTGTTCGTCGTGGTGGCGGTTATTTTGATAAGATTTTTCATAGGTGAAATCCGCTGGATACCGTCAGGGTCGATGCACCCGACCCTACTTGAAGGGGACAGAATTTTTGTCGAAAGGTTTTCGAGGTTCTATTCCACGCCAAAACGCGGGGACATAATGGTGTTTTATCCGCCAAAAGAAGAACTAAAAAGAACGCCTTGGAAAGTTTTTGCAAGGTTAACCGGGTTTTGGTGTAAGGATATAGCTTATATAAAACGGGTTGTCGGCATGCCGGGAGATAAATTTGAGCTTAAATCCGACGAAACGGGCGAGTATACCGTATACATCAACGACAAACCGCTTAGAGAACCTTATATCGTAAGCCCTTACGACTATCCGGTATGTACGGAAGCGATGACATGCGGTCCTATTGTTATCCCCGAAAAAAAATATCTCATGATGGGGGACAACAGAGGAAATTCCGAGGACAGCAGATACTGGGGGCTTTTGGATGAAAGCAGATTTATCGGAAAAGCCGTATTTCTGTTCTGGCCTTTTACAAGGGTGAAAAAATTGTAGGTAAAACTTAGACGGGAAGGTGGAAAATGAAGATAGCGATAGGTTCTGATCACGGCGGGTTTGAATACAAAACCAAAATTGCGGAATACATAAAAACACTTGGCTATGAAGTTGAAGATTTCGGGACAAATTCCACAAAATCCTGCGACTATCCCGTTATTGCAAAAGAGGTTTCAAGGGCGGTTGCGGAAGGCAAATTTGACAGGGGTATTCTTATCTGCGGAACGGGGATAGGAATGTCGATTGTTGCAAACAAAGTTAAAGGTGTTCGTGCGGCTTTGTGTTCGGATACGTTTTCCGCAAGACTCACAAGAGAACACAACAATTCAAACGTGCTTTGCCTCGGACAAAGAGTTATAGGATTAGGGCTTGCACTCGATATTGTCGAAATTTGGCTCGAAACCGAGTTTTCAAACGAAGAACGCCACAAAAAAAGAATAAGTCTTATTGAAGATTAATTTTTTAAAGTTATGCAGATTAGGGAAACTTTAACAACTTTTTTCCAAAACAAAAATGCGATAATGTTTGTTACGGCATTGGTCTTTATGTCGGGAATTTTGGCATATTTTAACGACTGTCCCGTGCTGATTTCCGTAATTTTGACCGTAATTTTAAGCGTTTTGTGCCTGAAAAAATATCTTCCCGTAAAATATATTTTTCTGTTCGCTCTCGTTTTTTATTTTGGATTTTTTAACACCGCCATAAAGATAAAAGATACGGACGACCTGCAGCCGCTTGCTCCGCTGGACGGGGTTTTGACGGGAAGAATTGTTTCAATCCCGACGGGAAACGTCAAGCAAAAAGAGAAGTTTTTCTTCAAAGTTTTTAAGGTTGACGACACACCCGTCAACGCAAAAACACTCGTAACGGTCGAGGACAGAGACGGGAATTTTTCCGAGCTTAAAATCGGGAACGTGTACGAAATCAAGGGAAAACTCAGGACACCATTCAAGGCGGGCAACCCCTCCCAGTTCGATTACGGCAAGTATCTGAAAAACTTCAACACCTACACCGTAACCTACGCCGACGCTCGGGACTGTAAACTCCTTCCGCAACAAAAACTTTCTACTAAATGGAAGTTTTTGCAAGGGTTGAATGACGTCAGAAGCAGGATAATTTCAACCCACGCACTTTTTTTAAAAAGCCCTAACCTCGAAATTTTGGGCGGTATAGTTTTCGGGGACGACGCTATCGCACCGCCCGATTATATAAAAGACACTTTTAAAAACTCGGGACTGCTACATATCCTTGCTGCATCGGGCATGAACGTCGCATTTATCTACGGGTTTTGGTTCTTTATCCTACGAAGATTAAGGGTAAAACACAACCTCATAATAATTTCCGGCATGGGTGTAATCGTAATCTACACGCTTATGACGGGGCTTGGGGCGTCCGTTATCCGTGCGGCGTTGATGTTTCTGTTCGTTTTGGTCGGAAAACTTCTCGACAGGGACTCTCATAGTATCGCACTTTTGGCTTTTGTAGCGTCGCTTATGCTCATCTATAACCCCGCATATATTAACGATGTAGGATTTCAGCTCTCGTTTATTGTAACCTTCGGGCTTTTGACTACCGCAAACATCGTTATGGCAAAGATTAAAGATTTCAAAATCCCCGACTGGCTGCTGGCGGAACTTCTCATCCCGATTGTCGCTCAACTTTGGGTAATTCCTTTGCAAATGTTCTATTTCAACAACATCAGCACCTACTCAGTCCCCGCAAATATCGCAATCATGCCGTTTTTGAGCGTGATAAGTTTTGGCGGGTTCGTAAGCTCTCTCCTTTCAGTAATCGCTCCTATTGCAAAGTTTGTCTGTATGGTGTTCGATTTTGTGTTGAATATTTGTCTGAATTGCCTCGTCGCAATTTCAAACTTCTTCTCAACCCTTCCGCACTCACTGCTTGAAACCACCCACCCGTCAGTATTTCAAGTGTTTTTGTACTACGTAATTTTGTTGGTCATAACCTACGCTGTCTATCGGGTTTATAACAGAAAACTTTATGTATTTCTTGGCTTGTTGGTTGCGGTTCTCGGGCTTTCCGCCGTGAGCATTCCAAACGGAAACCTTGAGATAATTGCTTTTGACGTCCAAAACGCCGATGCGTTTTTGCTAAAAACTCCAAAGAACAAATATTTTATTATTGATACGGGAAAATCGGGATACAACGGCGGGACAAGTCAGGCAAAAGTCATAATTTTAAAATATTTGAAAGACAGAGGGATAAAAAACATCGAAGGTCTTATTTTGACACACTTTGACAACGACCACTCGGGCGGTGCGGTCGATATTTTGCAAAACATTAACGTCAAACGGGTTTACCTCAATTCTTATGCTGATAAATCCAATACTTCAAAGAAAATTTACAGGACTTTGGGCAAACGGAATGTTTTGTCAGAAATTCCCCGAAACGGTCAACCAATTTTTGAAGAAGGAAATTTAATCATCAAAAACTACACCCCGCACGGAAAATCCGACAATGAAAATTCCATACTTACTCTTGTTTCCTTGGGGGATTTTGACGCACTTTTTATGGGCGACGGTGGTGTAGAAGCATATGAACAGGTTAAAAAAGATATGAAAATTTCGGGGGATTTGGAGTTTTTCAAGGTCGGACACCACGGAGCAAGAGGGGTTGTGAGCGATGATATGGTAAAAGAATTGAACCCGAAAGTTTCAGTAATATCTACCGGTAAAAACTTTTACGGCCATCCGAATATCACAACGCTTGACACCCTAAGGCATTCCGACGTGTACAGAACCGACAGGGTAAACTCCGTAAAAGTCGAAGTCACGCCGCAAACCTACCGTGTCCTTGCCTACAACAAAACCAAACGGCGGTATAAGGTCTTGAAGGAGTACCGTTTGAAATAAAAATTACAGTTTGTACGGGTAATCATCCTTAAATTCCCAGTTATCATATTGAAGGAGGACAGAACATGTGGCTCGAGAACTTTTACATGCTTCCAAAGCTTGATTTCTATCTGAATACCGGTATTTATTATACGTTTGAAATCCTAATATGAACTTTTTTACAGAGAAAAGTAATTTTGGGCAGGTAAAATATCACCGCAAGATTTTTATATGCTACAAT
>CAMAML010000120.1 GCA_945836835.1 uncultured cyanobacterium
CAATCTTGACTTCGTTACATCTCGTAATAATCGACAGAAATATCTCGTATGGAGACACTGCTGTCCGAGATAAATTTTACCCCGTGGCATTCGGCGGAAATGCAGTGGGAATACCCCTCTCCGATGGGAGGCGGATTTTGCGTAGGCTGGAGCGATAGCGAGTCCGGGTAGCGAGAATATGGAGCCGGCAGAGCCGATTAGGTTCGAATTGTTTGAAACAAAATTTTTTTTGGTGTATACTCTTTTAGGAAAGTATTTAAATTTAGGAGAACCGATTGATGAAGGGAATTATTTTGGCAGCGGGTGCGGGAACAAGGTTATATCCGGCGTCTCAGCCTATTTCAAAGATTTTGTTGTCGATTTATGACAAACCGATGATTTATTATCCGATTTCAACCCTAATGCTGGCGGGGATTAGGGACATACTCATCATCACGAATGAAAACGACTACGACAACTTTAAAAAACTTCTCGGCGATGGTTCTCGTTTTGGAATTAATATTTCCTATAAAATCCAGTACGTCCAGCGAGGGATCGCCGATGCGTTTTTGATTGCCGAAGATTTTGTCGCAGGCGACGATGTCGCATTAATCCTCGGGGATAACATTTTCCACGGTCACGGGTTCTCTACCCTTATGAAACAGGCGATTGAAAACAACATCGGGGCGACTGTTTTCGGCTACACCGTAAAAGATCCCGAAAGGTTCGGGGTTGTCGAATTTGACAAAAACAAGAAGGTGCTTTCGCTCGAAGAAAAACCGAAGCACCCTAAATCCGATTATGCGGTTACGGGGCTGTATTTTTATGACGGAAATGTTTGCGAGTACGCAAAACAACTTACCCCTTCCGCAAGAGGAGAACTCGAAATTACGGATTTGAACAAAATTTACCTTGAGCGTGGGCTTTTGAAGGTCGAAATTTTAGGCAGAGGGTTTGCGTGGTTGGATACGGGAACGCACGACTCGATGTTGCAGGCTTCGAATTTTGTCTGGTCAATGGAGCTGAACAAGGGCGAAAAGATTGCGTGCCTTGAGGAAATAGCCTTCCTTCACGGGTTTAAGAGTGGAAGTGAAATTTTAAAATCCGTTGAAGGTTACAAGAGCGACTATTACGACTACGTGCGAAGAGTTATCTCAAAAAGTTTGTCGGGGGCGATTGTTTAAGCATGAGGAGCGACGAGATAAAAAAAGGGTTGGCAAGAACCCCGCACCGAGGGCTTTTGATGGCGACGGGCGTCAGCAAAAAGAGTATGTCAAAACCGTTTATCGGGATTGCAAGCTCGTTTACGGACTTGGTGCCGGGGCATATCGGAATGCGGGACTTGGAACGCCAAATCGAGAAGGGGATACACTCGGGTGGCGGACAGTCCTTTATTTTCGGGGTTCCCGCCGTGTGCGACGGGATTGCGATGGGGCATTGCGGAATGCGATATTCCCTTCCTTCAAGAGATTTGATAGCCGACTGCGTCGAGACTATGGCACAGGCTCACGGGTTGGACGGGCTTGTTTTGCTTTCAAATTGCGACAAGGTTACACCCGGAATGCTCATCGGGGCGTTGAGGCTGAATATCCCGACAATAGTCGTAACGGCAGGACCTATGCTCGACGGGGTTTGTCGTGACGAAAAGAAACTTACTATGGTGACGGGTTCGTTTGAGGCGGTCGGAAGATTTCGTAAAGGCGAGATTTCGCAGTCGGAACTGGACGGGTTCGAGGAAAACTCGTGTCCTTCGGCAGGTGCTTGTCAGGGGATGTATACCGCAAACACCATGGCGTGTTTGACTGAGGTTTTGGGCATGAGCCTTCCTTATTCGTCGTCGGCAGCAGCGGTTTCTTCGCTGAAACGTCGTCAGGCGTTTGAAAGCGGGATGAAGGTTGTTGAACTGGTTGAAAAAAATATTTGTCCGAAGGATATTATCACAAAAAAATCCATGTTGAATATGGTTAAATGCGACTTGGCACTTGGCGGTTCGACGAACACTTTTTTGCATACCCTTGCAATAGCAAACACCGCAGGGATTGATATTACGCTTGATACTTTTGACAAATTGAGCCGTGAAATCCACCAGATTGTAAAGATTAATCCATCGTCAAGCCTTACGATGACTGATTTTCATCAGGCGGGCGGAGTGCCTGCACTTTTGAAATCTTTAAGAGCAAAATTGGACGATACCCCGACGGTTTCGGGGCTGTCGCTGTATGAGATTGCCGACGAGGCTTGGGCGGACATGGCGGTAATCCCGCAGTACGAAAATTCGCCGTATACCGAGGCGGGACTCGGGGTTCTTTATGGGAATTTGGCAAAAGACGGCTGTGTCATAAAGATTTCGGGCGTTGCGAAGGAATGTTATACCTTTGAAGGTCGTGCAAAATGCTTTAACTCGGAAGAAGAGGCGATGAAAGCACTTGAAGGGGACGAGATTTCTGCGGGGGATGTAATCGTAATCCGCTACGAAGGTCCCAAAGGCGGACCCGGAATGCGGGAAATGCTTGCTCCGACATCTTTGCTCGTCGGAAAAGGGTTGGGCAAAACTTGTGCGCTCATAACCGACGGAAGATTTTCGGGGGCTACGAGGGGGATTTGCGTGGGACACGTTTGTCCCGAGGCCGCCGAAGGCGGCGTTATCGCACTCGTCAAAGACGGCGATACGATAAAAATCGACCTCCCGTCAAGGACGATTGAACTTTGCGTAGGAGAAGATGAACTTCGAGCAAGAAGAGAAACCCTTCCACCGTTTGAGGCGAAAATTACCTCCGGCTATTTGGCAAAATACGCAAATACGGTAAAAGACGCAAGCCACGGTGCGGTGGTGTAACTTTTGTTAAGTGACTAAAAGAACTAACCTTGCAGATACATCTGTTTATATGTGTGCTCAACGTTGAGCTTTGACTCTGCCTCCTGAGTTTTGTCTGCAAAAACTTTCAACGCACCAACAAATTTCAGATACGTAATCTCTCCGTCATAGTTGCCTTTATCGTCCCTGTCGGCGATTGCCATCATTGTACCGATTTCTTTCCAGTCGAGTTTGTCATCCTTTACGACGTTAAGAATGTCAAATACTCTTTCACCTGCGGCACGTAGTTCCGCAACCCTTTCTTGGCTCATTTCCTTACCGTTAGATTTAAGCGTTTTTCGCTCAAGCTCTCCGACCATCATAGCATAATATTTTGAAAACTCGTCTTTTGAAAGATATCCGTCTTTATTACCTGCAGACTTGTGTCTGTCAATATAGTTGATAAGCGACTTTCCGAGGTTGCTTGCGAACTGAATATATTTTTGCTGATGAATGTAAGCATCTTTTTGCGAAAGCGATTTTTTGTCGTTCTCGCTCCACTCGTCGGTTACGAATTTTGTCGGATTTTGTGCCGTTTTTAGTGAGGAAATTTCCTTTCCGAGCGTAATCGACTGCCCTTCCCCGACAGCATCCGCAAGTGTGGGCTTTGGAGGCGTAGTTTGCGGTGTCGTAGGATAAACAGGGGTTCTCGGGTACGTCGGATAACTCGGGAAAGTCGAAGTTTGACGTTGCCAATAGCTTCCGAACGGAATGAACGGGTATTGCGGATACATCGGCACCCACCCGCCACGGCAACCGCACATCGGGTGCCTGTGATGCCGTCCCATTGAGGCTATCGTTCCCGTCATTACGGAAATGCCCGCCGCTATGCAACTTAAACTTCGCCAAAAATTACTCATAATACCTCTCTATGTATATATAAAGTATAGCTTCAATAAATAATTGCCAAATTGGAGGAAAGTCGGTTCACAAAACTTTACAGTTGGTGACGACGAAGGGTGGAGGGGATGATTAAGCGATTAAGTTGTATCGGGTGATTGAAAAATCGTACGATGTCCTAATAAACGTAAAAATTCCCCGATACAACTTAGTCACTCCACAATTTTTGTTAAATATTTGCAAACTGTCTTTGTTTGGTATAAAATTTTTTTGTAATATGAAAATTTATTAGGGATGATGTATATATGACAATACAAGATTGGTTTGAAAAACGTAAGGAAGCACAAATTCAGCGACGTGCATTAGAGGCTAAAGTCGAAACCGAAGGCGATCCCGCTCTTTGGACAAAGTGCGTTCACTGCGATGCTCAACTTCTTAAAGAAGATTTGGAAAAGAACGATATGGTTTGCCCTCTGTGCGATTACCATTTTAGGATAAACGCAAGACGACGTATCAAACAGCTTTTTGACGAAGACTCGTTTGAAGAATTATTCTCGGAAATTAAGCCGACAGATCCGCTTAATTTCGTCGACACCGAGCCTTACAAGGGTCGTTTGGAGAAAGCAAAATCCAAAACGGGCTTGGACGACGCCGTTATAACGGGTATTGCAACTATTGAAGGGCATAAAGTTGCCGTTGCGATTATGGACTTTGACTTTATGGGTGGCTCAATGGGCAGTGTCGTCGGCGAAAAAGTTACGAGAATTATGGAAAAAGGTATCGAGCTTAAACTTCCCGTCTTGACGATTACGTCGTCAGGGGGCGCAAGAATGCAGGAGAGCGCTTTGAGCTTAATGCAAATGGCAAAAACTTCCTGTGCGGTGTCCCGTTTGGACGATGAAGGGATTTTATACATAAATCTTATCACCGAGCCGACTTTTGGCGGGGTTACGGCAAGTTTTGGTATGCTCGGCGACATTATTGTTGCGGAACAGGGTGCAAGGGTAGGTTTTGCGGGTAGAAGGGTTATTGAGCAAACCATCAGGCAAAAACTCCCGTCCGACTTCCAAACAGCGGAATATTTGCTCAAGTACGGGCAGGTCGACGTCGTTTCAAAACGCAAAGATTTGAGAAAAACTTTGGGAAATATTTTGGCGATGC
>CAMAML010000121.1 GCA_945836835.1 uncultured cyanobacterium
TAACCTCCCAGGATTTATGTATATGATATAATGTTTATTTCAATATATTACCAATTCTTGCTATCTTCTTATTTTGCTCGTTCTTTCCAAAATCCGGTTAACATTTTAAATCTTTATAATTTATGTCGTAATGATACCAAACAACTTGAAAAGCTTGATATCCTTATGATAAAGAGTTAAATTGTGAATGACAATTAAATAATAAGGTCAGAAGTTCCAATCTTCTAACCAAAGTCACGAGTCCAAGTCTCGCACGTGAGGTCACTTTGTTGTGTGTCAGGAAGAAACCGCTTACTGCCACGGGTGAGGGGGCGAACTTTTGAGTTTCGTGCTAACGCAAGCTGAGTGTACAAAATACAAAGACGAACTAGGGATAAAAGACTGTTACGACGGTAGCGACGGTGGTAGCAACAACAGGCAGGATGAAGACAAATGGGCAGGAGCGGTAAAGGCGTGCCACGACATCGGGCTACACTTACCGAGCATGGAGACCTTAGCCCAAATTGCAACATTACAATACGGTGTCCCGATTGATGTTTACGAGGATGTTGCATTTAACCAGTCAACCTGCGACGAACATCCGACATGGCACTGCAAGTTCCCGCCTTCAACAGCAGAATACTCTTCTCCGGTCTCAACCTTTTATGGCCTCTATTGGTCGAGCCGAGAGGGTTCCGCAGCGTTTGCGTACAGGCGGCACTTCAACACTTCCTCCAACTCGGCCTACTACGGCAACTGCCGTTACCTCACGTTCTATGCGTTGTGCCTGGGTGATTAAAAATTATCATGTCGGCTTGGTAAAGCCGACCTACCATGAGGCATGGTGTACCTTGTGCCCCTTTGGTAACGTACAAAAGCGGACTATGTCCGCCGGGTTGGTAAAGCCGACCTACCTTGCAGCAATATTCGGTATCGGGTTAATAATGCTGTCCCTTGAAATAGATCAAAAAATAAGTGACATCACCGCAAAAAATAAATTGGATAAATATGATGTCATAATCGATGATATTGAAAATTACAAAAAACAAAACGGCGTATATCCTCAAAAAATAGACGATAATGTCCAAGAATTTGAACAATTTTATTACAACCCCGTAAATTCGGGAATGGACTATATCTTAACGGTTGGAGACAGTTATATTAGTCTATATAAATATTGTTCTTCGGAAAAGCCTGACGGTTGCCATCCGCAAGCAACCGAGCGTGTCTTATATGAAAAATACGGAAGATGGATAAAGGCGGTTGAATATGATTAAACGTGTGAATTATTTTTTGTCAGTGTTGTCATGTCATACTCCTTTTAAGACCAAAAAAAATAATAGCACAAATAAATTTTAAAGCAATCTTTGCACGGAAACCTTGCACAAAAAGTTTTAGCATGGACAATACGGTTATGGAAATATTATCGGGACTTAGCCAATCGGAAATAGAAAAGATTACGACGGAGTTGAATGCGTCAAAGTTTCGTGCAAGGCAAATTCACAACTGGATTTATTTAAAGTCCGTATCTTCAATCGACGAGATGACGGACTTGTCCTTAAAATTCAGGGAAGAGTTAAAGAAGGTTGCGACGGTTTCTGCCGTAAAGATTAAGGTAAAACAAGTCAGCAGTGACGGGACGATTAAGTATCTTCTCGAGTACCCCGACGGTGAATGCGTCGAGACAGTGCTTATGCGGTTTGACAACAGGGCAAATTTGACCGCTTGCGTGAGTTCGCAGGTCGGGTGTGCCGTTAACTGCACGTTCTGTGCGACGGGTAAACGCGGGTTTATCAGAAACCTTGATTATAAAGAAATTATCGAACAGGTTCTCACAATCCAACGCGACACGGGGTTGAAGGTTACGAATGTGGTGTTTATGGGGCAGGGCGAACCGCTTCTGAACCTCGATAACGTGCTTAGAGCAATGCAAATTTTCAACGAAGATTTTCAGATTGGGGCAAGGCGTCTGACGATTTCCACGAGCGGGATTATCCCTCAAATAAACAGACTTGCCGAGCTTGATATGCAGTCAACGCTTGCAATTTCGTTGCACGCCCCAAACCATGACATAAGACAACGGCTGATGCCGATTGAAAACAAATACGGGATGGACGAGCTTAAGAATGCTCTAAAAAATTATGTGGATAAGACGGGACGCAGGATTACGATAGAGTACCTTCTTATAAAGGATTTGAATGATACGGTCGAGAGTGCAAAACAGCTTGCTTATTATTTGCACGACTTGAAGTGCAACATAAACTTAATCCCTTACAATCCGACCGAGAAAAACGATTACAAGCGTTCGCCGAATGACAGGATAATGAAGTTCAAATATTTGCTGGAGCATTCGGGGAAAAAGGTTACGGTACGGCTTGAGCGAGGCGGGGACATCGACGCCGCCTGCGGACAGTTGCGAGGGCGGATGTAGTCCGCTCTTGTACGTTACCGAAGGGGTGGACACAGTCCACTTTTGTGTGTTACCAAAGGGTCACAAGGTACACCACGCTTCATGGTAGGTCGGCTTTATCAAGCCGACATGAAACTTTTTAATCACCTAGGCACAACGCATAGCTCGCGTAGTAACGGTAGTAGATGTAGTAGTACGAGCCGGAGGAGTAGAAGTGCCGTCCGTACGCGCTCGCTGCGGAACCCTCACGGCTCGACCAATAGTAGCCACTAAAGGTTGAGACGGGTGAAGAGTATTCTTCGGTTGAGGGCAGGGTTTTGCAGTGGTAAGGTCCTGTGTAGGTGCGACAATCCGCACGGAAGTCCACATCTTCGTAAACGTCAATCGGCACGCCGAATTGTAGAGTTGCGATTTGGGATAGAGTTTCCATACTCGGTAAATGCAAGCCGAGGTCGTGGCACGCTTTAACGGCACCGCCCCATTTGTCTTCATCCGGTCTACTGTTACTGCCATTCTCATCTGCACCATTGTAACAATTCGTTATACCGAGTTCATTTTTGTATTTGGTACATTCTGCTTGCGTTAGTGTAGCGTAGCCCGTGCCGAGGTTTACCATACCTAAAAGGGAATTCATGGTGCGGACGTCCGTGCCGACTTTGTTGGGACCTTTTTTGCCGTTTATGTCAAAGACCATGCTAACGCACCCTGCCGTGGCATTGGTTTCGGGCTTGCCGTCAACGACTGACCATTGGTACTGTTTTGTTTCATCCAGTGCCTGGCACTCTTTGCCGTAGGTTAAAATAATCGGCACCCCGTCGCCCGTCACAATACCCATAACGTCTGCGTTACCCGAGTTTGCCTGCAGTGCCTCGAGTTTTTTCCCGCTTGTTAACTCTGCAACTTTGTAGGTAGTTGACCCGTTTGCGTTGGTGAAACTTTCCCCGCCCCAGCATTCGTTTAAATGCCCGCTGTCGCAAATTTTTGCAATCGAAAGGTGTTTTTTCAGTTCTTCAACAAATTTTTCCGTGCTGTCGTACCGTCCGATTTTGCCTAAACTATTCATCTTGTCGGTCGCTTTGGTAAATTTATATTTGACAGTTCTGACCTGTTCTTTCCTCACCCGCTCTTGAATGTTCGTGACTAAAGCAGGCATGGTCACCGCCGCAACTACCCCGATTACGCCTAACGTTATCAGTACTTCCGCCAATGTGAATGCATTTATTCGTTTAATTTCATTCTTCATTTTAGTTTTCACCTTAACTTCCTCCTTATTTTATATTCCATATAAGAATATTATATATTATATGTAATAAAAAATCAAGTATTTATTAGCTGTTAGGTCATTAATTTTTAACATAATTTGGCTAAGATTAATATATAGGGTACAGGAAATGAAAAACATCAAGCAACTATTAGGACAGCGAATTAAGGAATTACGCAAGCGAAAGAAGCTCACGCAGGAGCGGTTGGCGGAGCTTGCGGGAATTGAAATTCCTTCATTGAGCAACATTGAGAACGGCAAAAATTATCCTTCGTACGAGACCTTGGAGAAGCTGTCAAGAGCCTTTGAAATCAGGCCGTTTGAGCTGTATTTGTTTGAGGATTGTCGGAACAAGGAGGAGCTGTTGCGGGAAATGGTTTCCGTTATGGAAAACGACGAGCAGTTGATACGAAAGATGTACCAATATTTTTTGTGCGTTAAGTAGGCGGAAAGCGTGGCGGAGAAAGTTTATGCATTAAGTGACAAAGTGATTAAGTTTCATACGGCGGACTGAAGTTGTCCCCGAAAAGCTCAGACCATATAGACAAGATATTTCGCAGAAGTTTTATAATATAAGAAATTACAATGTGTTCAAAGACATGTTAATAAACCAAAATACAAACGAATGCAGATCAACATATTACCCTCACGAAGCCTGGACGGTATACCAGCCCGACAGATTTAAAACCGGCTTTATAAAAGACATGAAAAAAGTAAAAGAAATTGTTCAGACTTTGGGTGGAAAAGATTTGGCATTTTTCAATCCGGCAATGAAAGATTACAGAAATCTTTTGAATTTCAGAATTTTAGACGGCTTCAATCAACGTAATCTTCTGACAAATTTCCATATATCCAAGATATAAGTTCCATAGTACCCCGAACGAGGCTGAAACCTTAAATGGAATTACCTTCCAAATTTTCGACCTGTGTTTTATAATAATTTGTATTTTCCTCTGTTTGTAAACGATAAATAACCGTAATCACGCAGTATTTGAAGTTGTTGTCTTATTTTGACCCGGATATTATTATTTTTCGGATGCTTTATCTTTAAAATTCCCTCAAAACAATACATTTCGTTTAATGAAAACTCTTTTTTATCAAGCAATTCAATGCATTTTAATATATCCGGCAACCAACCGCGTAATTTCCCTTAAATTTT
>CAMAML010000122.1 GCA_945836835.1 uncultured cyanobacterium
ACAAAAGTAGCCTGTGGCTAAACCTTCTCGAGGCTTGGAGAACTTATGTATAACTGTCTCACATACAAAAGTAGCCTGTGGCTACCCTTTGTTGTTGTTACATTTATATACAATAGTTTATATAATTTTTAAAAAGAGGTTTCGATATGAGCATAAAAACAAAATTTGGAAAAAGAATTAAGGAACTGAGAAAACGCAGGGGGTATTCGCAAGAGCGGCTTGCGGAAATGCTCGGGATTGCTCAGAATACCTTGAGCAAAATTGAGCTGGGCGAGAACTTTTTGACGGCGGATACGCTGGAAAAACTAATAAACGCTCTCGAGGTTTCGCCCTCCGAACTCTTCGACTTTGAACACCACAAAGAGCAGGTGAATTTGCTTGAAGATATTGAAAACTACGTAAACGCCATCAGAAACGACAAAGAAAAACTTACCGTTTTGCATAAGATTACACAGGCTTTGGCAAAATAACAGGAAAAATTTTATACACAATAAAAAAGACAACCGAGCTTTCCCGATTGTCTTTTTTTAACTTTTTGCAAAAAACCTTATACAGCTTTTTGAACTTTGCCTGCCTTCAAGCAAGAAGTACAAACTCTGATTCTTTTTGTTTGACCGTTAACAACCGCTCTGACGGTTTGGAGGTTCGGTTCTTGAGTGTGTACGATTTGCTTATGCGAGAATGTCAATTTCGCCGCTTTAATTGGTTCTTTACCACAGATTTCACAATGTTTTGCCATAATTATATTTCCTTTATAGTGTTGTATAACTCAATCATACAGTAAAAACAGGAAAAATCAAGTAACATGTTAAATTTATTTAAGTATTTATTTGAGAAGTTCCGCCCAATCCTTTGAGAGCTTGAGCAAAATCTCTTTTGTATCGCCTTCTCCAAGGAGAATTTTTTGAACGGCGGTGTTGATAAGATTATTTATATCTTTTTGATTTCGGGAGGATTTCATCGCAGGTTCGGTTTTGCTAAGCTGACTTGCACTAATGACACGAGCTTTTGCTTGCAAGTCATCGGGGGAATATTTTGTGTAAAAATCATCCCTCAGCGTTTCACGGTTTACCGCAATAACGTTTGTGAGCTTTGCAAGGTTGAGCTGGTTTTTAGAGTTTGTCAAAAAGAGTGCAAATTTTAGAGCCTCTTCCTTGTGTTTTGCCCTTTCGGGGATGACAAAATTCATCAGTGAAAAGTCGTATTGCCCGAGGCTTCCCGTAATTTGCGGGGTAACATCAGTATGAGAATACGTCGTCGGGGCATTTTCTTTTATCATGTTCAGAAAATTTGCACCTGCTTGAAACAGGACGATGTTTTCGGACATGTATTTTTCCAACGCCTCCCGATGAGTTTGGGTGATGGTTTCTTTCGGGATAAGGTTTTGGGAATAAAGGATTTTAAAGAACTCGAACACTTCGACGGACTTGTCGGAGGCAATACTTTCGGGCGAATTTATCCCGTATTTATTTAGGATTTTAAGCATAGTGTCATTTTCGGTAATGTTTGGCAAAAATACGTAAGCACCCGTTTTTTCTTTGATTTTCGGAGCAATTTGTCCAACTTCTTCGTAAGTTTTGGCAACCGAAACTCCGGCACGTGAAATCAGGTCTTTATTATAAATCGTAACGGCACTTGTGGCATACCAAGGGAGGGAATAGAGTTTTCCGTTGTATTTAAGCGAATTTAAGACCGAAGGATTAAACTGTCCCGCAACTTCCTCAGGAATTTCATACAGCGTACCTTTTTGGGCAAGCGTTGCCGAAAAATCGGGGTTAAGGTTAATCAAATCGGGCGGATTGTCGCTCAGAACCGACGCCAGCGTCCTTTTTTCACCTTCCGAAAACGGAACGTCAACCCACTTGATTTTTATATTCGGATTTTCCGCCTCAAAATCTTGGATTACGCCGTTCATATAGTCGAAAAAATCCCCCATCTGAAGCGTCCAGAGGGTAACTTCGTCCTCGGATTTAGGCGAGAAACGCCCCGCAACACCCATGCCTGCAATAATGATTATAAGTAGTAAAAGGCCTAAAAAAACATTTTTCGTTAAATTTTTCATCATTCCCCTAAAAATTTTTGCAATCTTATGATATGATTATACTATGAACAATCTTTTTACGGAACTGGAAAATCAAAATAAACAAATTCCGCTTGCGGAAACCCTTCGCCCAAAGACTTTGGACGAGTTTTTGGGACAGAGTAACGTCGTTGCCCCGAACAGTCCGCTGTTGAATTTGTTAAAGACGCAAAGATTGTTTTCAATGATTTTCTGGGGAACTCCGGGGTGCGGGAAAACCACCCTTGCAAGACTTATTGCGACAAAAACGAACGCAAATTTTATCGAGATTTCCGCCGTAACCTCTGGCGTTAAGGATATTAAAGATGCGGTTGAAAACGCCAAAATCGCACTGCGTTCGGGGGTAAAGACCATTTTATTTATAGACGAAATCCACAGGTATTCAAAAACTCAGCAGGACGCACTTTTACCTCATTTAGAAAACGGAACATTGTTTTTAATAGGCTCTACTACTGAAAACCCGTCGTTTCAGGTCGTGCCTGCACTTCTTTCAAGGGTTCAGGTCATTAGGCTTAATTCAATAGATGACGAGAGCATGTTCAAAATCATTAAACGAGGGTTTGCCTACCTTGCGAAGAATTATCTTCCGATGGATTGCGAAAGCGGGGTTTTCGATTTTATGATAAACCTTGCACGGGGGGACGCTCGTTTTGCCCTGAACCTTGCCGAAAACGCCTATTTTGCAAGCGATTTGAAAGACAACAGGCGAAGTTTAACAGTTAAAATTATCGAAGAAATTTGCCAAAAACGCAACACGAGATACTCTCAACAGGAGCATTACGACTGTGCGTCGGCGTTTCAAAAGAGCTTGAGAGGAAGTGATGCGGACGCCGCAATTTACTACCTTGCAAAAATGATTACGGCGGGCGAAGACCCGAGGTTTATTGCTCGCAGACTTATAGTTTGTGCGGCGGAAGATGTCGGAAACGCCGACCCTATGGCACTAAACGTTGCCGTAAACGCATACAAAGCCGTTGAACTGGTCGGACTCCCCGAAGGGCGAATACCGCTTGCTCAAGCCGTGATTTATGTTGCAAGAGCAAAGAAATCCAACGAGGCCTGTTGTGCAATAGACGAGGCACTGGCGGACATTGCCTCCGGCAAAGATTATCCGCCCCCGATGCATATAAGGGACGCCCATTATAAAGACGCCTCAAAGTATGGCTTTGGAGTGGGTTACGTCTACTCGCACGCCCAACCCGATTACGTCCAGCAGTTCTTACCCGACGAGCTGGTTGACAGAAAATATACGAGGTAGAGGTCTGAGTTTGCGGGCGGAGACTTGCCCCCTCTCACCGTCATCCCCCAAAACATCTCAAAACCCTTCCCTCAAAAAGATGATTGATTTTTTTCTAAAAACAATTAAAATAATTGTATGAAAAAGTTGGTGTTGATATTAAGTTTAATATTTTTGGGATCGGCAGGGTTTTGCGAAGATAAGGACTACATCCAAATTTATCAAGACTTGGAAGTCCCAAAACTCAAGTATATCCACGACATTGACCCCGGAGAGTATTACGATCAGAAAAATACCGCCTGGTCACCGTATCCTTTGTTCAGACTTATCAGCCCGCTTTATTTTAAAACAGTAACCGTTGAACCGGGGTACTACCTCCTCACACCGAGAGAAAAAGACGGAAATTGGTACATGCTTTTTAAAGAGGCGGGAAAAGTTAAGTACGTAATCCCGATTTACGAAAGAGAAATCGTTCCCCCGACCTTCTACGAAGATAATTTGCCAAAAGAAAAAACAACCCCGTCTCAAAAAGTTCACCTAAAAATGATGGAATGGGTCGGCAAACACGGCAAACACTCAATGAGAGAACCTATCCCGAAAACTTTTTTGGAATTGACGGACTTAGACGACAACTTCGTTTCCCTCGTTATCTACTGGGGCGATTACAGGTATTATACACTTTTTAGAACCGTAAACTTCTAAGCTGTATGAAAACATGTGTCGCCGTCGGATTTTAGCATGTTAAGAAATATTAACATAATTTTACGATGTAAGCAATTTTGAGAAGTCAAATGTTTTTATATTCATGTAAAGGTTAGCGATAGGCTGAATTTACAAGGTTAGTGTTATTAAAGGTTAAGGTAGTGTTAAGATGTTATTAACAGGCAGATTACGATTACGTCAACTTATTCGGGAACGAAGTGATAAGCAGTATCGTTTAACACAGATGAACCGCGAAATAAGTGACTTACAAAAATATGCTCAACACATCGCAGACGGCGGAATAACGTTGAATGAGATGTTTAACACACCGGCATCAATATTCACAAGGCAGATGATGTTTATGAACGCATCGGCTCAGTACGCACAGATGAGTGCGTTCAATATGATGAACATGATGCAGTCAAATCCTTTCTATCAGCAGATGATGATGCAATCACAAAACCCACAGTATCAACAGGCTTATCAGATGATGATGTACAACAACTTCTATATGCAGGGACAAAAGCAGTTTGCACAGTTTGAGGCGGATAACCTTAAAGAAAAACAAACCCAGCTTGAAGAAGAACGGGAATCAATCAAACTCGATATTGCGGCAATCGAAGCCGAGATGAAAGATGTTAAAGAAATTACAAAACAAGAAACGCAAGAGTTTGCACGAATAGCGTAAACCCAATATAATCCTAAATAATCCTTAAATCCTTAATTAGATTTTGTTACGGCCCCAAAAATTTGGGGCT
>CAMAML010000123.1 GCA_945836835.1 uncultured cyanobacterium
GGAACGCAAGATTGACGAGCAGGTCAACGAGATTATGAAAATACGCCAACAACAGTCGGAACAACTTAATCACTAATCAAGGATACAAAGACAATGGATAACATCAAAGATACCGAAACACTAAACAAAGCAGCCGAGCTTGTAAATGACAAAGAATTTACAAGAGCCAAAGAATTATTACAAGAGCTTGTCGACAAGGACGAAAAACACCTTGAAGCAATAAAACTTATGGGGCTTTGCAACATAAATTTGGAGGATTACAAATCCGCACAGGGAAACTTTGAAACCATTGTCAAATACAACCCCGAAGATGCGACAAGCTGGTTTTATCTTGCAAGCTGTTACGAATCTTTGGACGACGTTTTGCACGCAATTTCCGCCTATACCAAGGTTCTTGATCTAAGAGAGGAAGACGTGGAAGCGTATAAGTGCCTTGCGGTACTCTACATAAGAAACAACGAAGAGGCAAAAGCCGCCGAAATCGCCGAAAAAGCACTCAAATATTCGGGCGAAGATTATACCCTGTACTACATTACGGGTACGGCGTATATGTCAATGAAGAACTTTGAAAAATGTGTGTACTATCTTGAAAAAGCTATCGCTCTACAACCCGAACACGCCCAGCTGTACAACAACCTCGGCACGGCATATTTAACCAAAGGCGATATTACAAAAGCGTACGAAAATTTCGTCAAGGCAAGCGAGCTTGAACCTGACAATGCACTCACGTATTTTAATATTGCATCAATTTTGCAGATACAAAACAAGCATAAAGAGGCTTGCGAATATTTTGATAAAGCCTACACTCTCGACGAAAATGACACCTATCTTACGGCGATGGCACTTTCCGAGGTTAAAATCGAGGACTGGGAAAATGCGATTAAGCACTACAAAATCCTTGTAACTCACCACCCCGAAAAACAAACTTATCAATACAATTTGGCATGTTGTTACGAGCAAATGCAGGAATACAAGTACGCAATCGGGATTTTGGCAAAACTCGTCGCACTTAACCCGAAATCCGTTACAATGTCCCAGAGATTGGCGTCTATTTTTATGAAAACTCACCAACCGAGATTGGCAAAGGAAATCTACGAAAAAATCCTCAAACTCGGCAAAGTTTCCTACGACGTATACTACGAATATGCCCACATATGTTTGGTCTTGAAAGACGAGGATCAGGCGGAAAGCATCTTGAAAAAAGTTGTTACCCTAAAACCCGATTACGCAAACGCTCATAAAGATTTAGGGGTTCTGTATTTGAGCAAACGACTTTTTGACTACGCAAAAGACGAGTTTGAGCAGGCGGTATCAATCGCCCCCGAGGACTCCAAAATTTTGTGCGAATACGCAAATTTCCTCCACGCAACCTCAGAGTTTGAAAAATCGGACGAGTATTACAAAAAAGCGATTGCACTTACTCCGAAGAATTACAAATTCTACGCACTTTCGGCACTAAATAAAATGTTCCTGAAAGAATACGACGTTGCTTTGGAACAGGTAACCGAGGCGATTGCCCACTCCGTACAAAACGGGTTTTACCTGTATTTAGCGGGCAAATTGCACTTCCTGAAAGGCGAATTTGAGGACGCAAAGATGTACCTTGTGAAAGCCTTTGAAATTGACAGAAATATTGATACCCAAAACCTTTTGGGGATGTGCTACTATGAGTTGAAGGATTATGAGCAGGCAAAAAACATCTTCTCAAGCCTACTGAAGCTCAACGAGTACAACATAAACATTCTGTTCCAGCTTGCAAAATGCGAACACGCACTCAAAAACACCGAAAAAGCACTGGAATATTTGGAAAAAACAGTGGAAATTTCGCCCGAATACGAAGAGGCACAAGAGATGATACGAGAAATTTCGTAGCCCTCCCTAGACAAAATTTTTGGACAAAATTTTGTCGCCGCCGACTAAATTGGATAAAATTGGATAAAATTGGGTAAAATTGGATATTGCAAAATGAAGATTGGATAAAAATGATTAAAGACGAAAACATAAAAATCTCAAATGAAATGTTGTCAATAATTTCAGAGTTGGACGAATTTAAAGGAACGTGGAAATTATTGGGGCAACTTTCGCCGGACAGGCTCAAAACTTTGAAAAAAGTTGCAACGATTGAAAGTGTCGGCTCATCCAATCGTATTGAGGGGAACAGGCTTAGTGACAAGCAAGTTGAAGAGCTGCTTTCCAATATAAAAAGACAATCGTTCGCCACACGTGACGAGCAGGAAGTCGCAGGATACGCAAGGTTAATGGACACCATATTTGAAGATTATGAGGTTATACCGTTTTCGGAAAATTATATTAAGCAGTTGCACAAAATCCTTTTGCAATACTCAACAAAAGATGAAAGACACAAAGGCAATTACAAAAAAATTTCCAATGCCGTCGCAGCATATTCGGAGAACGGAGACGAAATCGGTATTGTATTTGAAACGGCAACACCGTTTGAAACACCGCTGAAAATGGAAGAATTGGTAAATTGGACACGAAAAAACATCCAAGACAGGTACTTTCATCCGTTAATAGTGATAGGGATATTTATAGTAAATTTTCTTGCAATTCATCCGTTTGAGGACGGAAACGGCAGATTATCAAGAGCAATCACTTGTTTATTGTTGTTGCGGACGGGATACACATATATGCAATACAGTTCCTTAGAAGCCGTGATTGAAGATAACAAAGAAGGCTATTACAGAACGTTGAGGCAAACTCAAACCACATTAAAAAGTGATACTCCCGATTATGAGCCGTGGTTAATGTTTTTCTTAAAATCCTTGCAAAAACAGAAAATCAGACTGGAATACAAGCTTGAGGAGAAGAATGTCACCACTGATCGTGTTGCACTAAGCGAACTTGAAGAAAACATTCTGAAATATTTTGACGAAAACGCAAAAGGAACAAACGCAAAATTACTGGATTATACAAAAATTAACCGCAACACCCTGAAAAAATCCATAGCAAGCCTTGTGAACAAAGGATATTTGATACAACACTCAAAAGGTCGCGGGACTTGGTACGCAAGAAAATAGCCCGCCGAATTTTTTGGATAAAATTGGATAAAATTGGATAAAATTGGATATTGCAAAATGAAGATTTGGACATCCGCTCCCTAGCGGAAGATTTTTACGTAGTCTTCGAATATGTAGTATCTGTTCCTTCTAAACCCCGTTTTTTCAACCAAAATCCCGAGTTCAACGAATGTTTTTAAAAGCGAGTTCACGGAAACAACCGAGAGCGAAAGTTCTTTTGAAACCGTTTGGGCGTTGAGTTTCGGGGTTGAATACAACAACTCCAAAAGCCGTTTTGCGTTTGGTGCTTTTTTGCCCGTTTTGGAAATCTTCTCTTCGACCGATTTTTTTAGATTTAGTATTTGTTCAAACGAATTTATGCTGCTCTTTGACGTCTGAATTATGCCGTTTAAGAAAAATTTTAGCCACTGAGTCATATTATCTGACTGCTTGACCATAGCTAAAGAATCGTAATACGACATTCTGTTCCGTTCAAAAAAGTCGGAAATATAAAGGACTGGTCTATTCAGCACCCCGACACTTATTAAATAGAGGATTATCAGCAACCGCCCGACACGGCCGTTACCGTATAAAAACGGGTGAACCGTTTCAAACTGATAATGTGCTATCCCAGCCTTGATTATTGCAGGGACGTGCAATTCTTCATTGTGCAGAAATTTTTCAATATCCGTAAGCAAATCCGGCAACATATTAGGCTCGGGCGGGATGAAAAACGCGTCCAATAAGGAAGAACCGCCAATCCAATTTTGGGTTTTGCGAATTTCCCCGGGGGTTTTATATTTACCTCTTACGCCCTGCAAAAGTATTTTATGCGATTCTTTCAACAAGCGCATTGACAACGGAAGTTCTTTCAGTCTTTCGACCGAATAATTTATTGCCTCGATATAATTTTGAACTTCGTGCCAGTCATCCCGATATTCGGGGCTTATTTGCTCCACCGAAGAAATCGCCTCATCAAAGGTCGTATGCGTTCCCTCAATCCTGTTTGAATTAGTTGCCTCTTTTGTTGCGTACATTTTGATAAAAAAATCTACGTCGGGAATTAGATCCGCATAAGAGTTCAATTTGCCGAGCCAAAAGGTTGCATCTTGTAAAATGGTAATAAGCTCATCTAACTTCCAATCAATATCATCGTTGACAAAAGAAGGTAAAAACGGCTTGTAACCCTTATGTGATATGTATTTTCCCGATTTATAAGGCTTCATTATAAATTTTCCATAGTTAAGTTTAACGCTCTAAACTTAATTATAACATATTTATATTTAAGTTTCAAGGGGGCCGGGGGGACTAAGTTTATCGGATGATTGGGAAGTCATGCAACGCGACGGTTTTTGAAATAACCGACCGCCCCCTTACCTCGCAGTTGTAAGCCTTGTTCCTCGAAAACAAATTGCGGAGGCTCGTTTAACGCCGCCGCGATGCCACACTTAATCACTACCAAAATGTTAAAACTTCGTAATAAAAAGTTATAAATTAACAAAACGGCTTTCTTTATGGTACAATAAAGCTAAGGGATAATGTTTATTGTATCGGCGGGTTGCCGATATTTAATAAGAGATTGTAGGTCGGGATTTTCGTCTCGGCAAAATGTAAATAAGGAGAAAATTAATGACAGAGAGAAAAATCGCATTAGTAACCGGCGGATCACGCGGTATCGGTTTGA
>CAMAML010000124.1 GCA_945836835.1 uncultured cyanobacterium
TAAAAAAGTTATTATCGCAAATTTCAATTCTTTTTTTGTCGCCAAACCTTCTTTTAAATATCGGCATTTACATTCCTGTGCCGAGTTCATAAACTCCACGTCGAGCGATAAAATCCTATAATCGTAATAGTCGTCGATAAGGTTTGTCGCCATATGCACGCAGGCAACCCCGACAAGGCATATCAGCCCCAAAACGGCACTGAAAATTTTTTCGTGGATTAAATCAGTTCTGCCGAATTTTAGGGAATACACAAAAATCACCGCCCAGCTCAAAACCGTAATCGGCAGGGAATAAGCCCTTGCACATTCAAGCCAAAACCCGATTTTTTGAGGACTAAGTCCCACAAGCCAATTTGCGTAACCTTTTATCTCGGAAAAAAATTTTTGCATAATCTTTTACCCCTTATCTTCCGAATTGTTTCGTGTTTTTGCCCATTATACCACAAAAACTTAACGACGGACAGGCTCATCCCCCAAATCCGCTAATTAATTATCTCTATACAACCTGTGCCTGAATTTTGCTTAATTTTTGTCCACATTTCGGGACAACTTTAGTCGACCGCTACAACTTCAGCAGCGACACGTTCTCGTCGAGTTTTATCTCGAAAGCGGTTTCGGCAGGGATGGAAATCTTTGTCCCGCTTTTGAACAGGCAAATTACGGGGGCAACCATTAAATCCGCAAGCTGTAACAATGCTCCGCCAAGGTAATAAAAAGGTTTCACGACCGTGCTTGTTATGCAATCATCATATTCGCAAGGATTTTTGTAAACTCTGTCAATCGTTATCGTCCCTTGATTGGCGAGGTTTGCAAGGTTGTCCGCATAAATGGGCAACCCCGCCAAAGCTCCGCCCATAGCTCGTTTTTCGCCCATTTTTGAAATGTAAGCAGTCGCAGGGTAGGTGATATTATTTACCTTAATTTGCCTTATCGCAAGTTTAATTGTTGCACTGCGACCTGCCAAACGAGGCGGGTTATTCTCGACGACTTCGCCGCTGAACATAACCTCAGACGGTTCTTCGTCGGGAATTAACGCCTCCGGGATTTGAGATTTGAAATTAATTATTGTACCGAGCGGGGTATCGGAATCCATCGCTTCCAAGGAACGAACCTTAAATGTCGTACCTTTGTCGACTTTGACGGCGGTTAATTCTTTTCCGTCAAGACATTTATAAGACTTTTTGACAGCCTCTACCGTATTCATAAAGTTTACGGGAGAAATAGTGAGCGGGCAAGCTGTTGCCAATCTGGTTAATGTTTCGTCCTCTGGGGTTATATTTTGGGGGGTGAAAGCAGGGCTTGCAGCACAACTTTGCACAAGGCAAAGCAGGGCAAGCCCTACAAGACTTGTTCTCAACATAGTGAAAACTCCTTCTAAAATTCGGGGTAACTGAAATGTATATTTATAACTTTCTCGGTGATTTTTCTCAACCGATTTTGTATTCATATACTATACGAAACGGGCGAGATAAAAATCATTTATTCGTTGTATTGACATATTAGCCGATCGGGCTATTTTGTTTGGGCAATTTTTTTATAAAGTTCGATTTGTTCTGCAGACATGTTCTTTGGCAAAACAATTTTTACCCTGACGTTCAAGCACCCGTAACCACCGTTTTTCTTAGGTAATCCGAGTTCTTTAAGTCGTAAAGTTTTACCCGTAGAAGTTTGGGGCGGAATTTTTATCCCGATGTTTCCGTGAAGGGTTTGAATTTCTTTTTTGCACCCTAAAACCGCCTCGTCAGGCGTAATTTCCGCATCCATTGTCAAATCCTGCTCGCAAACTTCGTATTTTGAGTCCTTAAAGTTTACCACAAGGAACAAGTCGCCGACACGCCCGTAGTTATCGGTCTTACCTTCGCCTTTAAGTCGAATTTTTTGTCCTTCTTTTACACCGACCGGTATTTTAACCTTAATGGACTTTGAGGTATTTTTTATCCCCGTACCGCCGCAGGCAGAACAGAAACCGCCACCGGGAGGGCATTGGTTACACCTTTCCATCTCCGAAAACGTTACGTTTACGGGTTCTTGGTTAAACACATCGGCTGCCGTTATGTTAAGAGTTTTGGTAACATCCAAATCCTGCGGTTTTGCCTGAGCCTTGCTTCTTCTTGTCCCCGAAGAAGCTCTTTGCGTCCCGCCGAAATCGAACCCGCCAAAGTTCATGCCTTGACTTGCCTGTCCGCCACCCATCATATCGCCAAATAGCGAACTGAAAAAGTCGGAAAATCCACCCATATTTTGACCGCCAAAGTTGAACTCATAAGTTCCGCCCTGACCGCCGAACCCGAATTGCTCAAACCCCGGAGGCGGAGTATAACTTTGCCCGCCATGCCAGTTTGCCCCGAGACTGTCGTATCTTTGGCGTTTATTCTTGTCGCCCAATACCTCGTAGGCTTCGTTTATATCTTTAAACTTCCCTTCGGCTTCCTTTGTTTTGTTTACGTCGGGGTGAAATTTTCTTGCAAGTTTTCTGTATGCCGACTTTATTTCCGCCTCGGTTGCATCCCTTTTGACCCCTAATATTTCGTAGTAATCTTTATATTCCATGACATCTCCATAGTAAACTTTTCTCTTATTTTATATAATAATATAAAATTTCGCATTTTTATGATTTGTTAATCTTTTTATAACAATTTCGTCCCTTAAAACTCCGGTGATTTACTCTTACAAATGTAACAATAACGTAATAAAATGCCGTTCAATGGCAAAATTTTATTTTCAGTTGATTTATACTTGAGGTAAATATAGTAAGTAGAAGTTTATGAAAATCCCTGTAATTACACCTGCAACGGAATATAAAGCTTTAAAATCCCATAAATTTATGAAAAGTATTGCAAACGGAGGGTTTGCACGTTTCATAATGCTGGAAGCATGTGTTGAAACGGGAAGAACTTACGAGGCCTGGAAACGGAGCGGGTTTGACGAAGCAAGAGAAAGAGCAACCGAAGAATTTACGGGGGCGGTATTTTGGCTTGGCGGAGTGCCTGCCTTCAACGCCATTAACGACAAAATCGGGAAATATTTACTAAAGATGAGAACCACCGACTTCTCGTTAGGGCATGACAAGGCAAGAGAGCCGCTTACTACTTTCCTGCACAACGAAAGAACCCCGCAGGGTAAACCGTTTACAAAGATGCAGATTGCAACGTTCAAGGCTGCAAAAGTTATCACAAGCGTCTTGCTGGCAAACGCAATGATAGGTTTTGTCGTTCCGAAGATTAACCAGTCAATCACAAGGTACTACCACAGAAACGACGGGCTTGCACCGCAAAATAACGGGGTTACTCCTCAAAACGAGCTACCGAAAGAAAAAACTTCGACAATGGACAAGTTTATACAAAACGCCTCCGACTCTCAAAAATCCAAAACCTCCGACAAGAAAAATATCCCGTTTGGAAGTGCGACATCTACCCTTATGTCAATCGCTTTCAACCTTGAAAACAATGCAACATGGCAACTCCTCTCAACCGACGTCGGAACGGCGGGCGGACGTGCTTTGTGTGCAAGAAACAAAGACGAACGCCGGGAAATCCTGTTCAGAGACCTTTCGTCGATAATTTTCTATATGTGGAGCATGCCGTTCATCAACAAAATTATGAACAAACTTGAACAAGGCGGTCGTGGGGTCAGAATAGACTCGATGAATGCGGATTACGCAAAAACGGTTATGACAAACATCGTCAATAACAACAGTGGCAAGATGTCCGCAGACGAGTTAAGCAAAGTCATGCTCGGCGATGACAACTTTAAGCTCGCCGACAACATCAAACAGCAGTTCAAAAAAGGATTTATGACGTTGGAAGAATTTAAGTCAAAAATCCCTGAAATAGTATCCTCCGACAAAGTTGCAAAATTCAGTAAAATCGCAGAAAAAATGGCAAAACTTCAACCTGCGGTTGCGGGAGTTGAGCGTATAACCTTAGAACAGGCGGAACGAGTATTCAAGGGCGGATACCTCAACGACCCTGAATTTTTACACGAAATGTACTCCGTAGCGTTTGGCATTGACAAGAAAACGGGTATCCGAAACTTCCTTGACCCATACAAATTTATCTCGGCAAGCGAATTTGAAGCGGTGGATGACGATTTGAAATTCTTTGTCAACTCAATCGTTAAGAAAGCGAAAAAAGCGGCACAAGAAATCACGGCGGAAACACTGGAAAAAGCCGCAAAATCAAATTCAAGATACAATATCCTGAACTGGGGAACGGGATTTGGCGTATCGGCACTCTTCCTGTCAACATTAATCCCTAAAATGCAATACTGGATAACGAGAAAAATGACAGGCTCAAACGAATTCCCGGGAACTAAAGAGTTCAGAGAAAAACTGCAGGCTCAGAAGAAATAGGATGGCAAAATTTCGCAGGCTTGTCCCCCTTGTCTTATAAGTATAAAAGACCGCAACTTGCACATTTTTTACACGGGTTTTATCCTGGTCCTCCACGCTCCGCTGTCGTTCACTCCGTTTGTTATCACAAACTACCGTTCTCTTAGCTTCGCGTTACTTCGAGTTCGTTCGCTGTGCTCACTCCACTCTACGCAAAATCCGCCCAACTCGCGAACAAAGTTCTCGTCAAAGTCCTCACGCTAATTAAAACAGACCCTCAAAAAAGGAAGGTCTGTTTTAATAGCGGAAGACGAGACTCGAACTCGCGACAGTCTGCTTGGAAGGCAGATACTCTAC
>CAMAML010000125.1 GCA_945836835.1 uncultured cyanobacterium
ACTAAAAAAAGACAACCAAACTCTTCAGTAGTTAGTGTAATGGATGATGACGCTTTAAACTTAAGCGATTTGACGGCGGATGAAAACATTGATTTAAATTCCCACGACATAAATTATATGAACGTTGACATAAGCACGGATAACATCGAGGATATTGTCACGGAAAAACTCGAGTCCAAAATGGAAGATTTTATTATCCATACGCATTCTCCGGAAGAGAACCCTTCCGATATGACTATCCCCAGAGGGGTTGCTGTTGACGACCCCGTCAGATTGTATTTGCGTGAAATCGGAAGAATTAAGCTCCTTTCGGCAAACGAAGAAATCGAGCTTGCAAGAAAAATACTTGAAGGCGGTTCAATGGGAGCAAGGGCAAAGAGAAAGCTGGTTCAAGCAAACCTGCGTTTGGTTGTCAGTATTGCGAAAAAATACGTGGGACGCGGCATGCTTTTCCTCGACCTTATTCAGGAAGGCAATTTGGGCTTAATCCGTGCGGCGGAAAAGTTTGACCACGAAAGAGGGTTCAAGTTCTCAACCTATGCAACGTGGTGGATTAGACAAGCAATCACAAGAGCTATCGCGGATCAGGCAAGAACCATTCGTATCCCCGTTCACATGGTTGAAACGATTAACAAGTTGAAAAAGGTAACAAGACGCTTGGCACAAGAACTTTCGAGAAAGCCGACCGAAGACGAACTCGCAATCGAGATGAACGTATCTATACCGAAACTTCGTGAAATCATCAAGATTGCACAAGAACCGCTTTCGCTTGAAACCCCTATCGGGAAGGAAGAGGACTCGAGATTGGGCGACTTTATCGAAGATAAAGAGGCTGACGCACCGATTAAGACGGTTGCATCGGAACTTTTAAGAGAAGACCTTGCGGAAGTTCTTTGTACGCTATCACCGAGAGAACGTGATGTATTGAGGTTGCGTTTCGGGATGGACGACGGACGTCAAAGAACATTGGAAGAAGTCGGACAACTGTTTGGGGTAACCAGAGAACGTATCAGACAGATTGAGGCAAAAGCTCTGAGAAAGCTCCGCCACCCTAACAGAAGCAGAAGACTTAGAGAATACGTGGAAGTATAGATTACAAACGGCGGGTCGAAAATTTTCGACCCGCCGTTTGCTAAAAAAACAATCTTAGATTATTATTTACATTGGGTTTTTACTCCGAATTGCAAATCTTCACAATGTAAATAATCCATGTGAAAAATCTCAAAATACAAGATTATATTTTGAGATTTTAATATAACTTAGATAATTTACATTTTCGTAAAATTTCGCAACAAGGGTTGAAAAATTGTTACCCATGTAGTATAATTGGGACGTAGAGATTAGGAGTAGGAAAAATGAAAGTCGGGTTAAGTTCTCAAAATTCGTTTATGTCGCATTTGGCTCAGCAGCAACGCCAAAACCAACAACAGCAGCGACAGGAGCTTATCAACAAAAATTACTCCGAAATATACTCGCACGAGCTTGCCCATAAAGCAGCGGGCGGAAGTCTTGCGGGGGCTATCGTTATAGAGAAAAACGCCGACGGTATCCCGATTGGCGGTCACGTTTCCATAAAGATGCCGCCACTTAACAGGCAAAAACCTCAAAAGACAATAGACGATGCAAATACCGTAATCCGTTCCGCTATGGCACCTTTCGACCCGTCCGAGCAGGATTATCGGGTCGCAAGTCAGGCAAGAGCGATTAAACAGGAGGCGATTTCGATTAAAAACAACCAAAAACTCGGTAACCGCCTCGACGTTCGTGCATAACCCCGATTGTTTAAATGTTTTTCTTTTTCGCATTTAGTACGTTTGAATTAGTTTGAACGTACCAATTTTGTGTAGTGCAAAAATTTCGCCCAAAACCCTCCTCCGACCCTCAAAACCCTTGAAAAATCTTATAAACACTCGATATTCTCAATCTATAGATTTAGTACATGATTTCAACCCCGAGACATGCTAACATCAATCCGTCCATGGATGTAAGAACCCGCTAAAAAGAGTAGTATATACAGTGTAGTGGACATACGAAATATCAAAGGGGAAAATATGAGAGAGTTTAAAAGAAAAACAAGGGTTTTATTGGTTGATGATAACAATGATCACGTTAAAGGGATTAAGGAGTTAATTCTTCTTGAGACGGGGTATGATGTTATCGGGAGTGCGTCGAGCGCAAATTCTGCGGTAAACTTTGTAAAAAAATACAACCCCGATTTGGTAGTTATGGATATTAATCTTCCCGAAAAAGACGGGTTACAGGCTATTCAGGAAATTAACAGGCTCGGTTTGGAAACAAAATTTTTGGTTCTCAGCGGTTACGATGATCCGGATTTGATTTACAGAGCTATGAAGGTCGGTGCAAAAGGTTACATCCTAAAGACAATGAGTTCTGCTCAACTTGTTCACGGGATGGAAGAAGTTCTTAACGGAAAAGTTTATTTGCCTGCCGTTTTGACGTCAAAATTCTTCGATTATTTCCAGCAATCGTTTAGAGAAGAAAGTGCTGCAAACGACGAAGAAAACTTGCTCTCATATTTGACTTCAAGAGAAGAAGAAGTTTTGGGATTACTCACAAAGGGTAATAACTACAAGGGGATTGCAAACCAGTTGTTTATTTCGGAAACTACGGTTAAGACCCACGTCAACAACATTTTCCAAAAGTTGCAGGTAAACGACAGGACGCAGGCCGTTTTGTACGCACTTAACAACGGTTTTGGCAAAAAAATTAAGGCAAAAATGTCTGCGTAAAAATTTTCGGTCGGTTCGACCAAAACAAGAGAGAGAGTTTGTGAAAGAGGTTTAAATACAAAATTAAACCTCTTTTATTAAAGGAGTAACAATGGACAGCAATTCGGTTGAGCAAAACATCAGAAATATTAGTCACGAAATAAACAACGGGCTTTCGATTTGCGAGGTTTACACCCAAATAGTACGTAAAACTTTGGAAAAAGAAAACTACCGAAATTACTCGGTCGCAAACGCTCTTAACTGCATAGAGCAGTCCATAAAAATTATCGGGAGCGAAATTTCGCTTTTAAGGTCCATAAAATCCGAGCGAGCGGAAGTAACAAGGCTCAACGAGCTGATTAACGAGGCGATAAAACTTTCTTCTGCGTACATAAAAGACAAAAAAATCGAGTTTGTTGTCGATTTAGGGGAAGATGTTTTTATAAACACTGATGTTTGCAGGTTTAAGGCGGCACTTATAAACCTTTTTAAAAACGGTATCGAGGCGATTTCGGAGGACAACGGGTATATCTTTGTTGAAACTCGGGCGGAAGACGAAAAAGTTTTAATCAATATCGGAAACAGCGGTGCAAAAATCTCAAAATCCAACGCCGAAAAAATGTTTTTAAAATCATTCACGACAAAGAAAACCGGCTCGGGGATTGGACTTTCTATGTGCAAAGAAACAATCGAAAGTTACGGCGGGACAATAAAACTTCTTTCTTCGACCTCAAAAAAGACCGTGTTTCAAATAGAGATGCCGTGTAAAGGTTAAAGTTTCGTAATATTTACCCCGAAAATTTTGAAAAAATGCTTGCAATTAAACAAAGATTGTGTTACCCTAATTTTGTCAGAAAAGTTATATTTTGAATATGTTTACGAAGGCTTTTAATTAAGCGTAATTTGTCATATTCAATAAAAATAAGAACAAGACTCATTGATAATTACCCAAATCAAAGGTACTTGTTCAAAAAGTGATTAACTTAAATTAATGAAAGGTAAAAATTACAATGGATTCGGAAAACAAAGAATTAACAGTTGAAACAGAAGTTGTTGAAGCTGCTGAAGTAAGTGAAGAAGTTGTTGCGGAAGAAAAATCCGCAAAAGCTCCAAGACGCGGTCGCGGCAGAAAACAAAAAATCGAAAAGACGGAAGAAAAGCCTCAATCCGAATGGACGGAAAGAGTAGTTCAAATCAGCCGTGTAACAAAGGTTGTTAAGGGCGGCAAGAAATTGAGCTTCCGTGCAATCGTAATCGTCGGAAACCAAAAGGGTCAAGTCGGCGTAGGTTGTGCAAAAGCTGCCGAAGTTATCATCGCTATTCAAAAGGCAATCGCTGACGGCAGAAAAAATCTCATCACCGTTCCTATCTTCAAGACAACAATCCCACACCCTATCACGGGTCGTTCGGGGGCAGGTGCGGTTATGTTGAGACCGGCTTCCGAAGGTACCGGTATTATCGCCGGCGGTGCCGTTCGTTCAGTGCTTGAACTTGCAGGTATCGGAAATATCTTGTCTAAGTCATTGGGTTCAAAATCGCCTCTCAACGCCGCTAACGCAACTTTGGATGCTTTGAAAAAGTTAACTCCGTTCTCGGATGTCGCTAAAAAACGCGGTTTGACAATGGCTGAACTCTTAAACTAGGTAATATTATTTCGTAAGTTATAAGGAAAATTAAAAATGGCAAAAAATGATTATAAACAAATAAAAATTAAACTCGTAAGAGGCTTAATCGGTTCATCCGAAGCTCAAAAAAGAGTTGTCAGAGGTTTGGGCTTGACAAAGAAAGATCAAGTCGTTGAACACTACAACTCACCGACAATCATGGGTATGGTTAACAAAGTATCCCACTTGTTGGAAATCGTTGAATAATTCGATTATTCGGCAAAAATCCCCCACTCGGGGAGGTCAATATTTTTATTATATTAATTAGA
>CAMAML010000126.1 GCA_945836835.1 uncultured cyanobacterium
CCTCGTCTCCACACAAGTAGCTGTTGTCGGCTTGGTAAAGCCGACCTACTTTACTCGTGTTTACTTAATGTGTACTTATCGGATACAAGAATACGTTGAAAGAACTTCCATAGTCGGTTTAACAACTACAATGCCTCATCCTTTTCATCTTTCCTGTCGGTTAAAGGTTTCATGTTCCTCCATTCTATCCTCTATCAGTTATCATTATAACCTCTGTTTCAATTTTTGTCAACTGTTGTGTATTTTTGTTTACTTTATGTGTACGTTTGGCGTGTAGCGGTTACTCCGGGGGCGACTTGCGGAAATTCCGTGGCACGCCCCTGCCGTGAAAATTTAACGTTTATTTTAACAACTTAATCACTATTTAAACCCATTTTACTTTTTTGTTTTTTTATAGTACACTCTTTGTATAACAAGACAAGGGGAATTTATGGAATTTTTTAGAAAAAATCAAAAAATCATTATCGCTATCATCGGAGTTACCTTTATCGCTTGGACCGTAGGGATTATGATGTTACCGCTTATATTCAAATAAAGGGCGTTCTATCGTGAAAAATTTTCTCAAAATTTTATCCGTTATTTGTATTTGCTCAACGGCGTTGCTCCTCGCGACACCCCAAATTTCTTATGCCGCAAACAACAAGTCCATATCCATCAAACTCCAAAATAACCGTCGGCAAATGAAGTCAACAAGAGAAAAAATCCAAAGTCTCAAGGCTCAAGAACAGCAAGAAAAAAGCAAGCTCGTCAGAAACCAGCAGAAACTCGACATTACCGCTTCAAACCTTGCCGCCTCGCAAAACAAATATACCTCCATTCAATCAAAACTTTCCACAATGGAGGCTCAATATAACCAAGCACAACAAGCCTCCGCAACCTTAGACCAAGGTATAAAAAACAGGATTAGAGAAGTCTTTAAGACTCAGCGTGTCGGAATGTTCGACCTGATATTCAAGGCAAAAGACATCAACTCGATGCTCGACACAATTTATTTCGAGAGAATTATCATAAAAAATGACTACAAGCAAATGCTCGTGATGAGAAATCGGGCATTAAAACTTGCAAAGATGAAGTCCGACATAGAACGGCAAAAACGCTATTTAGCCCAATCAATTAACGAAATCGACGCACAAAAACGCTCAATTCAGCTGGCTATCAACCAAAACCGTTCAATGATTAACAAGCTGAAAACCGACAGGGCGGCATACGAACGCTCCGAAAGAGAGCTTGCACGCCAATCAGAAAGCTTACAAGCTATGCTTAGTGCATACAGCAACTCTACCGTACGCATCGCCTCGGGCGGGTTCCTCAAACCTATCGGGGGAAGTATTACCTCCCCGTTCGGCTGGAGAACTCACCCGATATTTAAAAGCAGGACTTTCCACTCCGGTATCGACATCGGAGGTCCGAACTACGGAAGCATAAGAGCCTCCAATGCGGGTAAAGTAATCTACACGGGCTGGTACGGCGGTTACGGCAAGGTCGTAATCATCGATCACGGTATAGTTAACGGCAAGCCGACTACAACCCTTTACGCCCATATGTCCTCAATAAAAGTCGGCAACGGGCAAAGCGTTACAAAAGGTCAGGTCATCGGGCTTGAAGGCTCTACGGGCTATAGCACGGGACCGCATTGTCATTTTGAGGTGAGGATTAACGGCAGACCGAATAATCCGATGAATTTTATATAATATAAGGCAGGGTTAAATATTTTGAGAAAGCTGGTTATTACATCATTAATATCAATTCTAATGTTTGGCTCGACGGTTTCCGCCGAGGTCGTCAGACCAAACGATTTTCACGGCGTCGCAGAGGAGGACGATTTAAGAGAACTATATTTCGAGTCCTCGATTAAGCCCGAAGAAAAAGTTGAACAAAATTTCTTCGTCCGAGGGTTTAAGCCTCATCCCGACAATTCGGATGAAATCAGCGAACAGCGAGAAACCTCCGCTCAACCCGTTTTCCAAAAATACAGGATTAAAATTTCAAACTACTTCAAAATAAAAGAACACGAAGAACAGGTTAAAGAGCTTGAAAAACTAAGGCAAGAACTCGAGGCGGAAGAAAATTCGCTCGACGATTTGGACGACAACGAGTTTGAAGAACTCAAAAACAGAAACCTCGAAAAGGTTCTCGTAGATGAAAACGGGAACGAAACGAAACCTTCAAAGTTCAGCAAGGTAAAAAATTTCTTTAAACTGAAAAAAGACAAGACATCCTCCGAAAAAATCGAAGAAACCGACGTTCAGGCGGAAGAAAGTCAAGCCGAAGAGCCTGCCCAAAAAAGTCTTTCCGGCGGGGTTAACAAAATTGTCGCGTCAAAAAACGTAATCTTAGACTGCGAAAAGCTCGTCTACGATGATACGTCCTCGGAATTGAACGCAAGCGGAAACCCGATTATGACATTCCCGCAACAACAAGTAACCCTCAAAGCCGACAAGCTCGTTTACAACACCGAAAGCAATATTATAAAAGCATTTGACAACGTCGAGCTGACCCGTGACGGAGTACCGATTTACGGGGATTACCTGCAAATAGACATGAACGACGAGTCGGGTATCGTCAAAAACATGACATCCGGCACGAAAACAATGCTTATCAACGCAAAAGAAGTCGTCGCCTCTGAAGATACAATCGAGCTTGCGGACGGTTCCGTCGTCGGCGAAGGGGACTACGTTCTAAGGTTATACTCGGAAAACGTAGGCACGAACTTTGACAACGACATCTTACCCGACGACAAAAAATTCCTGCTCTCGGAAAACGGACTTAAAGTAAACCTGAAAGCTCAAGAAGTATACGTTACCTCAAAAAAACAACACGACGTCATAACCTTTAAAGACGTAGATTTTTACCACGAAGGAAACCACCTTTACAGGTTGCCGTCAATCACGGGACATACAAACAAAAATCACGAATATTTTGTAGGAAATTATCCTGAAATGGGAAGTATGCCAAACGTAGGTACATACATCGGTCCGGGGTTTGCGTTTGACGTGCCGACGGGCGGGTCGATGAAGTTCATACCTTTCTTCAACTACTCGGCAGGTGCGGGCGTCGGTGCCGCTCTCAAGTACATAAGCGGTACAAACTTAACCGAAGCATACTACGGAACAACCAAAAGCAAAATTGTCATCCGAGGAAAACAAAACTTGGACGACAGACTATACTTGCAATACGGAGTTAACAGCTACCTTGACGATTGGTTCTTAGGTGGTACGCTCGGAAAATACAGAGCAGATTTGGTTTACAGAGATGCAGTAACCATCCCGAACACGCTTACAAAAGGATTAGACGCAACTTTTACCCAAAGAGCCTCCCTCGGATATGTTCAGGCATCAAACTACGAAAGACGCCACGAGTCCTTACCTGTCTCAAATATCGGCACAATGAAGTTTCGGTATATGGCGGAATTAAGACAAAACCTGTTTAAATACAGAAACTACGACGAACAACTTACCCTAAACCTTGACTGGTTCTTACGAGGAAGTGCTTCCGTATACGGCACGGGCGACACCCAGTTTGTCGGGATTACGGGTCCTATGCTGAGCTCCCAATACAAATGGTGGTTACAGGATTTGGGGCTGTTCGTTTCCGGTTATCAGGACGGAACACCGATGCCGCAAGTCGATGCGTACAGGTATGGTCACACCTTCCTCTACATAAAAGAAGGACTTAAACTGGGAAAATATCTTGCACTTTCTTGGAGAGGCTCCGTTGCGGTTTCACGTGATACGCCGAACAACACCCTCTTTCAGGAAAACGGGTTCTTCCTCTCGGTGGGTCCCGACGACGGGAAAATTATCGTGGGATACGACTTTACACGTGAAAGAGCTTACCTGCTCTTCTCCACGGCGATTAACATGAAGGGGACAAGTGTCGATTATAAAAAAATGGTTATCAAAAATCCCGAAAACTTTAACCGCCGTTCGGAAAAAGTCGTTCCCGTGTCTTTCGATGAGCCGAAAAAGAAGCCTGAATTAACGCACGCAACGGTGATAGAATTAGAAGATCCAAACAAGGAGCAACCCGAATGAAAACTCTTGAACAACTGAAATCCGAAATAATTAAGTACGGGAAACTCGCAGAAGCAAAAAACCTTACCCCCGGAGTTTCGGGGAATATGTCCGCAAGGTTTGGGGACAAGGTTCTCATAACCGCGTCGGGTACAGCAAACGGCTACTTGGACGAAAACGACTTTGTCATAACGGATTTGAACGGCAATGTCGTTGACGACAGTGGCAAAAAACCTTCCAGCGAAAAACTTTTGCACTGCGAATTTTACAAAAAAAGAAGTGATATAAAATATATTATCCACATGCACAGCCCGTATCTAAGCTCGTTCGCCTCGGCAGGAATTGCCCTCGACGAGCCGATTATGGCGGAAAATGTTTACTATTTCGGTCAAATTCCGCTTGCACAATACGGACTTCCGTCCTCAAAAGAGTTGGTCGAAAAAACTTCCAAATATTTTGACGACTACAACGCCGTCTTGATGGCGAACCACGGGTTTATTGTCGGCGATAAAGACATCAAAAGCGCCTTCCTAAAGCTCACTTTGGCGGAGTCTTACGCCCAAGTCGTACTTAACACAAAGATTTTGGGCGGGGCTAAACTTCTTAACGACGAGCAGGTAAAAGAGATTTTGGATTTAAGAAAAAA